>JABINZ010000250.1 GCA_018698135.1 Bacteroidota bacterium | reverse complement strand
TTAAATATCTTTGAACCTTATATTCCATCCAATTGCCTTTCATAACGTAAAAAAACACGCATTGAATAGGGTGAAAACTTAGTAAAATGTGCGTCCAACGCATTCATAAACACCTGAAATTCTTTTAATTAACACCAACGTTTGTGTAAACAATAATGTTGTTTATATAGTTATATGTTTAGTTTTCTAATTTGTTGTTATTCAATGTTATATCTTCTAATATTCGGTCAAAAGGACTTATGATATTGATCAGACTCTTTTTACTAACAAAGGCATAAATAGCTGTTGTTAAGGGTGAATTGTGTCCTAATAACTTTTGTATATATAATGTATCAACTCCCTGTTCCATTAAGTGAGTTGCGAATGAATGTCTTAAAGTATGAGCAGTTACCTTTTTAGTTATTCCTGCTTTTAATGCCGACTTTTTAATAATTGAATTTATGCTTGTAGAAGAATATTGAAGATGTCGAGGTCCTTCAAATAACCAATATTTTGGCTTGAAAACGTGTAAGTATTCTTTAATCAAAACAGCTGTTTTGTGCGATAATATTGTAATCCTGTCTTTTTTCCCTTTTCCTGCTTTTACAAATATAATCGATTTGTCGAAAGATATATCTTGTATTCTTAAATTTAGTAGTTCACTAATCCGCACACCGGATGAATATAATGTTACTATTATACATTTATGTTTTAAATTGTTTGTTGCATTAATTAATCTGAGAACCTCCTGTTCAGATATTATATTTGGCAGAGACCTACCTTTTTTTGGTCGATCAATCCAATAATTTCTCTTTTCATGTTTTAAAACCTGTTCGTAATAAAATTTAATAGCATTAATTGCTTGGTTTTGTGTGCTGATTGATATTTTACGCTTATTTACTAAATAATCCTGATAATCTCTAATGTCTGATTCTGTCAGGTCTTCAGGCTTTTTTGTGGCATAGTAGGATAGGAACTCAATGAATGATGATTTGTAAACTTTGATGGTTTGTGGGCTATATCGTTTACGAATTAATAACTTCTCAAACTCTTCTGGAATTTTTATATCTGCAATTTCCCTTTTTGTTTTGATTTCTTGCTTCTTTGTGTTTTTTTGGAATATTGCTGTACTATCAACCCAGGCAATACCATTAAATGAACTAAAGATTTGTTTTAGATTATCGGGTTTATTAATGATATACCAAAATCGTTCTTCTGGATTATATGTGGCTTCTTTAATTTGCCTGACTGTTTCAACCAATAACTCATCATAAGGAAATTTAATCTTAATGTAATTATTTCCTTCAATCCTGAGAGGTTCGAGGATTACTTTTAGTCTGAATTTGTTGTTTTGAATTAAATTAGTCATCAAGAAACGAGTAATTTAAGCAGTAATTATTTAATACAATTTACTATTTTATTTGCATATACATTCATTCTTGTTTAATATTTATAACCTGAATTCAAAATGGTAAATATTACAGCGAATGAATTTTTTCATAGGCAAACCGGTTTTTACCTGTCTTGCCGGTCAGGCAGGAAGGACTGTCTAATAACTACTTCTGGTTTGAGTTTGAAACTTAAACCATTATTCTGTCAATTATTTAATTTGATATTGAGACTAAAGGCTTAAGTCACAGACTTAAGCCTTTAATATTTGCTGAGGAAAGAGCTGCAAAACCTTAAAGTAACACTAAAGTATAAAGTTATTTCAACAAAGTAACTGTACCAGTATACTTATATTCTTGTCCGACTTCATCTTTAACCTGCAGTATGTATACATATACGTCCTGTGGAACAGTCTTGTTGGATTGATAATAAGTACCAGGCCAAGCATGGGTCTCATAATCATTTGCTTCATACAATAATTCACCCCAACTGCTGTATACTTTTAGATTAAAATCTGTAATGGATTCAGCAAATACTTTGAACACATTGTTATCATCTGGTCCTATTTGATTCGGACTAAATGCAGAAGGGATAAAAACAATCGCATCCGGTAAAACTTCAATAATTCTTTCAAAAAAATCAGAACAGCCAAATTCATTTTCTGCAAAAAGGACTACTTTGTATTTTCCTGTATCTGAATATGTATATACTGGGTTCTTTTCTTTTGAATAGCCTCCTTGTGAACTTAAATGATCACCAAAATTCCAATTGTATGAAGTTAATGGTGTTACATGAGTTGACGTATTCTGAAAAACTACTTTTGGTAAAGAAAGTTTAATTAAATCCTGTTCAGGAATAAATCCTGCTTTTGGTACATCGTGTACAGTGATGAAATGATTTTTCACCAATGTACTCTCACAACCGAATTTACTCATCGTCTTCAGGCTGATTGTATAGCTTCCTGCTTCTTCAAAAAGATAGGAAGGATTTTGCAAATCAAGGATTGATCCATCTCCAGTTGTCCATCTCCAGTAGTTTATCTCGCCATAATCAATACTGCTTTTATCGAAAAAATTAACCTCCAATGGTTTGCAACCTTCAACTACATCAGTTTCAAACTCTGGAACAGGAATGTCATTTACCATCACTTTAATGGAATCAAAATCAGGATGACATATATTGTCTGTCTGAATTGATTTTGCAAACAAGAAGAAGTATTGCCTGAACCGATCACCTTCATCAGCCTGATAAGAAATTGTTGGCTGATTAATAGTGCCCACAAATGCACCTGAAGCTAAGTCATTGTTTTTATACCACTCAATACCATCAGCATTTTTGTAGGTAGCAGTGGTAGAGAAAATTTCTGGAAAACAAAGTACATTTTGTTGTAGATCGATAAGAATTTCAGGAGCTGGTTTTGTATTTAAAATCAGACTTTTGTGGTTGACACATCCATTTCCATCTTCATAAATATAGACCAATTCAAATTCAGTTTTTGTTTTATCACAGATTGATGGATCAAAATAATTACCAACAACTCCTTCTCCACTCCAGCTGCCACCACTTGGAGTGCCAAAAAGCTCAACCAAATCTGCATTTGTACAAAATATCCTTTTGCTGTTATGTGTGTTTGCTGTCAATTTGGGTAATGGGTTTACTACTATTGTTGTCTGATCCTGAGCTGAGCAAATTCCATTATGGACTTCATAATTTAAAATATGCTCTCCAATACCTGCAATAATTGGAACAAACTCATTATTCATTACACCTTTACCTGTCCATAATCCACCAATAGGGCTTCCAATTAATGAAATTTTATTTCCATCAATACACATGTCAGCATAAGATCCAGCAATTGGCTCAGGGGTTTTGAAAACGGTCATTTCTACTGTATCAGTATTACTACATCCATTAAAATCTGTAAATGAATAGATAAGAGCATAGCCATTCTCGTTTCCAATTGCAAGAACTTCAGGATTAAAATAGTAAACATTACTGTTTTTTTCGATTGCATTTGGAACTGATGAATACCAATTCGAACTTGCATTTTGAGGAATTCCAATCAAAGCATATTTGGGATCTGTTGAACATAATTCTACATCCTTTCCTGCAGACACATCTGGTAGAGGATGAATTTTTATCTTCAATTCACCTTTAAAAGTACATTGAGTTACTGGATTGCTAACTTCAAGAAATACAGTATGATCACCAACTCCTGCCAAAACTGGACTAAAGTTATTTGAATTAACCAAACCACTGCTACTGGAATTCCAGTTTATAGTAGAATAAGTTGGACTCACCTGCACATAATTATCTAATTGTAGCAGTGTACTGTTGCTTCCACTTATGCATCTTTCATCAATTGGAGATAGAATAACCTCTGGTAATGGATTTACAATTACTCGTATCTCAAGAGAATCAAAGCATTCGATACCATTAAGTATTTCGGAAACCTTTAAGCAATAAGCTGTTGTTTCCAATGGCGAAACCTGCAGTTCCTGACCAATTCCAATAATTGTAGCTCCTTGATACCATTCGTATAGAACATTTGTCGTTTTTGAACCACTTGAATCTGCTTTTATTACAATTGTTTCACCAGAACATATTTTACCACCTTCTGCTAATGCTTTTACCTCAGGATTAAGAAACACAATTGTTGAATCCATGGCAATACATCCCATGCTGTCTTCCACTTTGCACAAATATTTCCCCAACTCACTTACTGCCAACATAGTATCTTTTGACAGCAGAGCATAATCTGGCAAACTGAACCATTGCATTTCTTTTAATTTGCTTTCATCGAATGTCAGTATAGGTTGTAAAATCTCATATCCATTTTTACAGATGTAAGTATTTTCATTTAAGTTTACTAACGGTTTTTCATGTACATTTACAAAAGCAGTATCGCGTGCAATGCATTGGTTGCTATCGCTTATCATAACTGCAACAAAAGTGTCCGTTGTAGAAGTAAAGGATAGATTCTGCAAAGTGTCACTCGTACTTGTGCTCCATAAAATTTCAGTTTTCCCTGCATTGTTTAAATAGTTTGCTGTTAAATTTACCATATCGCCCTTACAAAGCTCAATATCCTCTAATTCGACACGAAGAAAAGTATCAACAATAATGGTATCAAAATAAACTCTTTCACAGCCATTTGCCTTTACAATCAACGAATAGGGATATTCTCCTGGTTTCTTGAATCTATAGTGCATGTATGGACCAGTATTAACAAAACCCGGATTGAAGTTTCCAACCCACTGATATTCATGATTACTACCTAAAATAGCTTGAGCAATTAAATGATAATCTCCACAGCCTGAATCAGTAACAGTTATTAAAGCCTTAGGAAGAGGTTTTACCAGAACCTGATAAGCACGCGTTGCGCGACCTTTAACAGGAACACCATCATCTACTACGGTAACAGTAAAAACATATGGTATAGGACTGGCATACTCTTCCCCGGGAGTCCAGGTCATAGTACCTGTTGGATGTTTTACAATACAATTATTGTCTGTCCAGGTTCCACCTGGAATTCCGCCATTCCAACTTATCAATAAAGTATCTAGCGGATCATAATCATACGTATTAATTGTAAATGTAACCGTATTGGTTGCACATATTTCCTTATAAAACGGTCCACTTAAGATGGGGGCATTATTATTGGGACAGCTAATAACAATTATTTGCAGATCTCGCCTTACTTCTCCAATTTTAACTCCATTTCTATATTCGGATATCTTAACGGCCATAACAGTTTGTTCTATTTTCATGGGTCTGAACATAATATCGCCCGTATGAGGATTTAGGTGAAATCCTCTTGGATAGGGAAGATTCTTATTTGGAAATCCCCAGAAATAAATTGGTTTGTTGTAATCATATTGGCCACTGTAGCTTAAATCAGCACCATTCTGTCCCTTGGGATAAGTCCATTCATAGCTTAATGAATCAATTAATCCTCCTCCTGAACTAACATCAATATCTACAACCCCATGATTAAAAACAAAATCCTGACCTAGACAAATGATAGAAATAGGTGGATTTGTAAAACTAGGAGAATTATCACAGGGACTTATGCATCTGTCTAAAGTGGCATCAACAGAAAACCAATCACCAGCCATTCCTGTAGTGATAGGTAGATTTCTACAGCAAGATTCCCATGACATATTTACTTTGCAGCAACTTCCTGCTCCGCTTAAAACAACTATCTTCTGATAGACATATTGCTCAACACCATAAGGATAGGAACTTGAAGGATTATCACAGCGGGTTTGTATTTCCGAACTAGAATTTGAGCAGTTACTTCCCAATACAGAAACAGGTGTTATATCAGTTGGTACTGGTCTGGGAATTGTTATAGTTGTAATAGTTAATCCCGTACTAACACATTTAAACGGAATGCTAGCTGATCCTACATTTACACCATTACAATCCCGATAAATTGTTAATTGTATCAGAAATGAATCATTTCCAATACAGGTCCAGGTTAGGTCGGAGCCCATTAAATGGGTTGCATGTGTTTGGGCTGCAAACAGCAGACTTAATAGAGTTATCAATACAGATGTTATTCCTCTTAGCGTTTTCATAGCTCATTTTTTAGAGGTTAATAAAATCTGTTGCGCAACAGTTAGGTCTTACTTCCTTAATTAATTTTTTTTTGAAGTTATATGGTTTAGTATCTAATGACAGTGAAAAGTAACCACTATTCTACTATTATAGGTAATTTTACCTACCAATCTAATCACAGCTGTCTGTAAATTTCAATTCAATAACTCCACAGTGCTATTAGGTATCCATGCTCGTTTAACTCATTAAGAAATTCTTTTTTCACTTTCACCAAAATGATTCGCTATTTGATATAAATCCACAATTTCCTGAACTTCGATATCAGTATCAATTCTTGAAACCTTCTTCCCAATCCATTTGAGTACAGATTTTCGTTTTGACCACTTAAAACTAATGATTAAAGTATACAAGCAGCCTGAGTTGCATGTTCAATATCTTATTCTTCATTCTAAGAATTATCCTCAGTCTTGTTATTGGTTTTATTACAAGAAGTAAGGACTATTGTTGAATTTACATTAATAAATAGGATTCGAATTAACTGTCTTCGTGTGTGTTCATTTATTGATTTTTCAAATCACTAAATTATACTTTCAGATAGTATTAAAAGATGTTGTTTAAACTTTTTTCAATTTTATAGTTACTTCTATACTATTTATTACACTAAAGAAAAACCAAAAAAACACATTACTATGAAAATGCTCAAACCTTTACTCTCCTTTCTGTTAATTCTATCTGTAGGATTCTTTATCAACTGTGATAAAGAAGACATCCCTGATCCAAACAACAATAACGATCCAACTAACACCGACCCTTTTGCATTTACAATTCCTGCATTTGACAACGGAACTGAAATTCCTTCAAAGTACACCTGCGATGGGTCAGATGTATCTCCAGAATTAAAATGGGAGAATCCTCCAACTGGAACAAAAGGCTTTTGCATAATAATGGTTGATCCAGATGCTTATACTGGCACATGGATTCATTGGGTTGTATTTAACATTCCAGTAACAACACTTACATTTTCAGAAAACATAAACACATTGCCAACTGGTGCAAGCTATGGAACCAATACCTGGGGGAATCTGGGATATGGTGGTCCCTGTCCTCCCGGAGGAACAGGAGAGCATAACTACAACTTTCACTTGTATGCATGTCAATTTAAGTAGCGGTGCTACAGCCACTGAAATAATGACTGCTATTGCTGATCATATTTTAGAACAGAAAACCATTGTTGGGAAATATGGTGGATAACATTGACCTTCAACGTTTTTTTATGTATAGTTAGAAAACCTCAACAGCATTGTGCTATTGAGGTTTTTGCTTTTAGTTATTGAATATCTGCTATTGTACCTAAGATGTAAAAATTGCCACAGATTTACAGATTTATTTTTAGGAAGCAAATGAAATTTCTGCGAATCAGTGACCTAAAAATGAATGGTATTACAGTAAATATGTTTGTGGTATAATAAAGGATATACGTTTTAGTTATAATCCTTTGTGTATTCAAGCCAAAATAAAAAATATATTCTTAATTGCTTGTCTTATTTTTTTTTCGTTTAAACCATTTTTTGACATGATCTTTTATCAGTAACACTATTTCTTTGCCAAGAAATAGGAGAGTAGCATAAAATAAGACTTCACCAACAATGAAAACACCTACAATAAGTCCTGCTGTTTTGGTTGGTCCCAGTTGCATCCATTTTCCGATTAAACCACCAATTGCAGGCGATCCAACTATTAAGATATAGCTCAAAATTTGTAAACCAAACATCACCTTCTTAAAGGGTGTATTGATTAAATCTTTAAATTTTCGTTGTTTTTCTTCCATCTATCTTAAAAAACCTGAACGTCAATTTTATTAAAGCAGGCAATTATTGCTTTTTTATAAGCAAAACAAATTTAGCAGCTGTCTCAAAAGTCAAAAATTCTATCCCTTGGCGTCATTCCCATGCCCGCCTGCCGGCAGGGCAGGAAAATGGGAATCTCATTATCAATAAGATAGAGAATCCCGCTTCTTGCTTTCGCATAGCTTCAGACGCTTAGGCTAAAGCTTCAGCGGCAGCATGCAAAGCAAAGCGCGAGAATGATGGTTCGAAAGATTTTTGAGACAGCCTCTATATTTGTTTATTCTTGAAACTTACAAATGATTATTTACTCAACAATACCTTCTTGGTCTCTACCTGATTGCCATTTTGCATTTGGATGATATAAAATCCCGCAGCTTGATTGCTCAAATCAACCTCAAACATATCAGCTTGAGTTATTCCCAATTCAAATGATTGAATAGTTTTTCCAAATAAATCTAAAACATTAATAAAGGTGTTCTCCATATCCTCTAAATTGAATTGCACAAACAACTTTCCTTCCGTTGGATTAGGATAAACGTTAAACTCAAAAGCTGCAGTTTTTGTTTTATTTTCGCCTAAAGACCATCCGGTTGTGAAATATAAGGTAGATTCATTCCCAAAATCAGGTTCTATAGAAGGATAAAATACACCTCCTACTTTACGAATTCTGGCAGATCCATCGCCATCGTTATTAGCCCAGAAGGATAAACCATCTCCTTCGGCATCTTTTATTTGAAGTTTATAACAACCATATGTGTTAGGCAAATAAAAAGTATCAATATACATTTTGTTATTGGTCATGGTGCCTGCACCTCTTTCATAAACAACTTGCCCTGAGGCATCAGTTAATGTATAAGATGATTCGTTTGCTGCATTATTCGTTCTAAAGTAAAATAGGAGTTCGTTATGATAAACGTCAGGTAATTCGAAAGTACTGTAGGCTGTATTATTTCTGGCATATTCATCAGCTTGCTCATTTACATTGGCTATGCTTACTCTGAATCTATTATCACCATCCCAGTTACCCCAGTAAAATGGAAGTTCAACCTCTGCCGATTCGAATGATTTAAGACTTCCTTTCCACTTAAAACTGGCCAAATCAGTATCAACAGATCCATATTTTAGCAGTACCGAACTAATAGTTTCGGATCCATAATTTGTAATAATTACTTTTGGATTTTGGCAGGAAGGGTTTTCGCGAGAATAAAACTCCCAATTATTTGGACGAACTATGTTATCAATTCCAACATCATAGCTAAAGTTAAAATCGCCAAACATAGCAATTTGAGAAGCTACTCTATAGGTTGGTCTGCTACCTGAACCATTCCAAGTGTATCCGCTTTGAAAATTATAATCGATTTCAACTGAATCACCAGCTGTGATGTATTTACCCATTTCAAAATTATCTGTATATACTTCAGCACCGGGACACCAGTTTGCACGATTGTAAATCCACGTTCCTCCCTGAGGATAAACAGGATTACTACCACAATTGTCTCTCCACACAAACTGTTCAAATCGTTTGCTTCCATCAACATGAACGTTGTGGGTTTTAGCACAGAATTCAGCACAATTTTCATTGCCTCCAAATCCATGTCCTGTTGTTCTGATTTTTAAACGAGCTGTTTTAACATCCTCATTTATTTTAATTGTTTTTGGAACTAATACTTCTTCCTGTGTTCCCGTATAAGCTACACTTGCATTCCATAAATTGATTACATCAATCGGATCGCGAGCAGGAGTACCTTCAATCATAACAAATTTCAGATCGTGTAATTCCTGCCAGTTTCCTGAAGCAATTTTTACAGAATCGTGTAAAAGGGATGCATAATCGCTAATGTCGTATATCCACATAAATCCTTCACCTAAATCAAGATTGATTCCATAAGGTGTAATGTATCGGCCTATTTCATAACGTTCTAGTTGATGATATTTTTCATCATAATAAGCAGGATGATCAACACGTATTAATGTTGAATCTACAGCTACCAAAGTGGAATCGATTTTATTTCCCAAATTATCAAATGTATAGCTATAGTATGAGGGCCAAACATAAAGCGTATCGGTAGAGATATCGGGATGTGTGAAATCGTTATAGAAAATCACTTTTTGTAATCCTTGTTGTATCGAATCTACTTGTAAATTTTCAATATAATTACCACCATAACTACTTTGATCAATGATGATAATTGGCCTGCTATTTACAGATTTAAAATTCTTGAACTGAGTTTCGGCTGAATGTTCTGTCCATTGTGGAAGCCCATCCATTGTTGCTTGTACATGATGTTGACTCTGATCAGAAAGTGATACTCCCTGACCTTCATTGCAATTATAATAATAGATAAGGCTAGTATAATGACTTGCCGAAGGATTTATTTCGTGATTCATGAGCTCTTGAATTTGAGCCTCTGTTAATACAGTATTCCAAATACTAAATTCATCAATCAGTCCATCGTAATTGCTGGTATTGTTTCCATTAGAACCAATTCTGAATTTAGTTATACCACTCATTTTTCTGTTTTTCCCATTTCCTGAATGCCAAAGTTTTGCGTTCAGGTAAATATTCATTT
>JABINZ010000249.1 GCA_018698135.1 Bacteroidota bacterium | reverse complement strand
TAGGAATTATCATCATTTTCTACCTGAACAACATAATAGCCAATCGCTAGGTTCAAATCTATTTTAGTATAAAAATCGGTTGTTTGTGTTTGGTATACTTCTTTTCCATTTAAACTGAAAATACGGATCGAATGATTAGTATATTCATTATTCAATAAATCAACGATTAATGAGCCTTTACTACTGTAGATATTTGCATCTGCTTTTTCTACTACGCTTTCTTCATCAATTTCTGTAGTTGCCATTACAATCGATTCTGGCTTAGAAAAATGGATGACAAATCTGTTTGCATCATCCTGAACATCAGCATTAAATGTATAAGCACCTGTAAGCATATCATGAATATTAGCTGTTTTCAGATCTTCCAGAAATACAGTTACATTGGCATCCATATTTTCAAGATCCAACATGATATTAGCAATGCCTGAAGTCCTTGTATTGCAATACAGAGGAATGGAAATTTCTTCCTTTACTTCAGGAATTGAATTGATAGATAAATCCATGCCTTCGATTGATTTGGTATACAGTTGAGGAATTGATAAATTGTAACTGAACATCTTGTCAGCATCAAAATCATCATCAAATTTAACTGTTGACTTATCGGTAAAGCGGATAACTGTTTCATCACTATATCCATTTTCGGCTAAAACCTTGATTCTTAATAATTCATCACTAACAACATCATCTGAACGTGGTTTCAGGTTTTTGGAATGAACTTTTGTGTTTTTAGTGGCTTTTACATTACCATTGGTATTTGATGATTTGATAAAAAATGCCTGCGTTGGAGGAATATATCTTGATCCACCATTGGAGCCCACTCCGTTTACATAAGATGAAATACTTTGGTTACCGGGATTCCAAACGTAAACACCATCTGCCGAATTTTTCTTCGACCAGCCATTGTGTTTCCAGTCAATGGAAGCAGGATATGGATTTACAATGAGATTGAACCCTTTGCTGCTTGAACCCTTTTTTGTTATATTGGAAGTTTGATCACCATCTCTGAAAGTTCCTTCAAATCGAATGGTTACATCATTCTTGAAATATACATCATAACCTTTTGTAACATCTAAATTTTCATTTGCTCCATGCTTTTGCCAGCACGAGTTTGCTTCATCGTATGAATAGATGGCTCCTCCCCAAAATACATTACTTGAAACGCTGGTTATAGGAATAGCCACATAGTGCCAATCGCCACCTTCCAGGAATAACTCGAAAACAGATGTTCCACTACCAGTCATGCTGCCCAATTCAACATAGGTAGCGCAATCATTTTCATTGGCAATAAGTACAAATTCACCATTGTTTTTAATTAAACCGGGTGCATTTCCTTGATCAGTATTGGTAAACATCCCTTTAATAGTCAGAACTCCATTACTGCCAATGGTAAGAATTCCCATATTACCACTAACTTCATAGGTGGCAGCAATTGTTAAATCGCCATTGTTAATGAAATCGCCTTGTTTGTAATTTATAAAAACACCGCTGACATTGATTTCATCTGAATTAGTAAAATCAGCTACGTTTAGCAAATCACTTGTAATATTGATGATTCCACTATTGGTGAATTCTGCATCATTATTATTGATGAGTTCTCCAGTAGTGAAAGTTCCTGTATTTGTAAATTCTCCAGAATAGTAATTATGTAAATAGTTGGAAATGTTTAAAACACTATTATTAATGACTGTTGCTTCATTCAATAAATTGTCAGTAATGCTTAACGTTCCATTATTTGTAAATGTTCCATAATGACTCTCTAAGTCATCACCAATAGTAATAGTACCCGTATTGGTAAATGCTGCGTCATTATGCAAGACATCATTTACGCTTAGGCTTCCACTATTGGCAAATGTGCCGGAATTTTGCAAATCATCACCTATGCTTGTATTGCCACTGTTTGTTGCGCTTGCATTTGCATTAATGGTTAAGTCATAATACACACTTAAAGTTGATGCATTATTCAATGTTCCATAAACATACAAATTTGAAAGCCCCAATGTTCCATTGATAATAACTTTACCACCAGGCTTCACATTGATGTAACGACTTCCTTGTAAAGTGGCTGATGATTGAATGGTCAAAATACCATAAACCGTTAAGTTTCTGTTTAAGGTAACGCCATGTTTGATAGTTACATTTTGGTTGGTGCCAATTGTTGTTCCGGGATAACCTGAACTCCAAGTACTGCTATTGGTATAATAGCCATTACTATTGGTTTCATAGTTTGCTGAAAAAATGGAAAATGAAAAAAGAGTTAAGAAAAGGATGGTTGTTGAAATCCGTGTAGTGCTTTGTTTTTTCATGATTCTGTTGTTTAAGTTGCTCATACTCACTTTTATGTATCATATCACAATAGTAGTAGTTCAATTCGGATTCCAAACTCCTAAAGTGCTGGTAAACAGCGATATAGGCTTTTTGCGAAATCACCTAAGTTTCCATGAATGAGCAATTTGTCTTGTTTTGGGAATATCGGTTTATTTGAGAATATTTTGATTTTGTATAGCTTTAAATTAAATAGGAGGGTAGAAGTGGAAAATTGAAGAGATAATTGATAAGGTGATTTCGATATAAAATTCTGTTTCTCCTTTATTAATCTGTTATGTTTGGTAAAATCCAGCCTGCATCGCCTTCGCGTAGCTATGGCAGAGCAAGGCGACAAGATACAGTTTGGGCACAAAATCAATAAATCGAAAATATAACAATAGTCATTTTTGTAAATTACAAATCCGGATGTTATATCAGTGTGTCCGATTACCAGTCGGACTTCTGGCAGATAAATCGGACATACAAGCTAATGTAGAGGCTTTCTCAAAAGTCATAAATTTTATTCTGTGGCGTCATTCCCATGAAAATGGGAATCTCATAATCAACAACTTAGAGATTCCCGCTTTCTTGCTTTCGCATAGCTTTAGACGCTTAGGCTAAAGCTTCAGCGGCAGCATGCGAAGCAAAGCGCGAGAATGACGGTCTGAAGGACTTGATCATCAATTTTCTTTTGAAAAATTGCATCAGGAATAATAAATTGGAGTTTGCTGATGTGAAGAATAATGAAACAGCTTAAAATTTGTAAAAATTCAACGGTATATTTTTTAAAGCCACAGATTAACAGAAGTTTCGTTAAGGTCATGAAAATAAATCTGTAAATCTGTGGCAATATTCACATTCTAGGTTCAATAGCGGATATTCACAAATTAAACCTGATTTTTTGCTTGTAGTATGGGCAAAAAAAAAGAGCCCCTGGGGGCTCTATCGGAAAACATTTTACACTATAATATTTTTAATATTCTATTTGTTGGCAAATGTTAAATGGTCTACTGTTAAGTACTAAATTTAGTCCATTTATTTGCTAATTTGCATGTCTGATACATATTTTGCAAATGCGCTATTTTGAATGTTGGTATTATTGTGAAAATAATAGGCAACTAGCAATAGGTAACTCAGGACTAACAGTGTACGCTTTGTTTGTTTAAGCAGTTTCATCGCTTGTTGGTTTTTTGTTTGCTAAATCAGGATTCTTATTTCTACCAACTGATTGTATGTTTTTGCTTACAATTATTTATACAGTTCATGGCAAAAAGGTTACCCTGAAAAATAGTATTTATTTTCACTTTTTTTCTTTAAGAAATGGTTTGTAATGCTATGGGAATCAAAGCTCTGAGTTATTTTATAAAAGCGAGGGCTTACGATAAAAAACACAGTATTTTTCACCTCATCATTTGAATAGTATATTCACTCCCGAAAGCATCTTATCTCGTATTTGAAGATCATTTATTAGCCTCTCAAACTGAACTCAACAGTCATATTTATGCCACTGATTCACAGAAATTTCACTATCCTGCTAAAAACAAATCTCTAAATCTGTGGCAATTTTTACCCCATATGTGCGATAGCGTATATTCGAATCACATTATAAAAGCATCATCTATATTTCGTCCTTACAGGACTTTCTATATTGTCATTAATTGTCCTACAAGCATTTTGTCCCTACAGGACAGAAAACCAAGAAAACTAAAATCTATATGAATAAACTTAATTGGCAATTTATTTTTACGTTAATCCTTTATTATACCACAGACATATGAGTTGTAATTACCATTCATATTTATGCCACAGATTTACAGAAATTTCACTATCCTCCTAAAAACAAATCTGTAAATCTGTGGCAATTTTTACATCATATGTGCGATAGCGTATATTCGAATCACATTATAAAGCATCATCTATATTTCGTCCTTACAGGACTTTATATATTGTCATTAATTGTCCTACAAGCATTTTGTCCCTACAGGACAGAAAACCAATAAAACTAAAATCTATATGAATAAACTTAATTCACAATTTATTCTCTTTTAATGGTTAAAACCCTGCAATTCTTTGTAGCTAATTAGTTTCTATAAATACCTATAATAGAAATCATAAATTCCAATGATCAAATCACTCCGCAGGAGTCCTTCGGACAAACAAATCGCAAAATATAATAATCAAATTTGTATATCCGCTATTGTACAACTAATTTGCCCCTTCCCTAAAACCTGCCCGACATAGTTCAGGCAGGGGAGCAAATTGATTTTATTCATACCCTATAGGGACAGGGCAAGTGAAGAAAATCTTGTGCTTATAGTGGTAATGTAACGAAGATTCATATAACCAAACTTCAAAATCTCTCTGGATATTCAATACTGTTTGGTTATTGAAATTTTTGACATTGGTTATTTTTTGATATTTGTTGATTTTTTTTTGGTTTTTAGAAATGAATTTCATTCAAATCCATAGTGGTTTAGTTTAACGTTAATCCCTTATTCTACTGCAGACATATTTTTTGTTATAATATTCATATGTAGGCCACAGATTTACAGAAATTTCACTAGCCTCCTAAAAATAAATCTGTAAATCTGTGGCAATTCTTACATCCTAGGTTCAATAGCTAATTTTCAATTTATTTTATTCATTCCATAGTACAATTGCTAACAAAAAAAACAACCATAAATCGAAACTTATGGTTGTTAACTAAAAGGTTAGGTTAAGGCTAATTCACAAGTAATTTCTGTGTATAGCTCAGTTTGCCATTATTGATTTGAACTGTATAGAATGCAGCAGCTGCATTAAGTTCAATTCTATTATATGATTCTTTGGTTTTAAGTTTTTTAACAACTTTACCAACCATATTGTAAATTCTTACCGTGCTTTCTTTCTCAAGTCTACTATCTTGTTCAATAACGATAGCACCGGCAGATGAATATGCTTTAAATGATTGATCTTCTTCATTATTTACAACATCCAGCGTTATTTTAGTTGTATCGGCAGTAACGGCTGATTGTTTTGCAAAATGTATAATGAATCGGAAATCTTCATCCTGGACATCTGAACTAAATGCATAAGGTCCGGTAAGCATATTGTGGAAAGTTTTGAGTTTCACATCTTCCAAATATACATCGCAAATGTCTATTGTATTACGCAAATCCAACTCTATTGAATTGTTTCCGCTTACTCTTGCTTTCATATATAGGGGAATGGAAACTTCTTTCTTAACTTCTGGAATTGAGTTGATAGAAAGATCTGTGAAATCAGACGATTTTGTATAAATCTGTGGAACGGCAATATTGGTACTCCACATTTTGTCAGCATCAAAATCTCCATCAAACTTAATGCTTGAATTGCGGTTAAAACGAATGACGGTTTCATCTGCAAATCCATTGTCAGCATGAACTGTTAACTTTAATAATTCGTCATTTGTTTCCACTTCGTCACTTCTAAACTTTCCATTTCCTTTATGTTTACGGGAATTGTTTTTAGCTTTAACATTTCCTGACGAACCAGTACATTTAACAAAATAGCCTTGCATTGGAGCTATGTATCTGCTTCCTTTATTATTACCTACTCCATTCACATAGGAAGTAATATTTTGGGTTGCCGGATCCCAAATATATACACCATCCGCGATATTACTTTTATTCCAGCCATTGGATTTTTTCCAGTCAATGGCTGATGGATATGGATTAACAATTAAATTATAACCTTTACTGGATCCAGTTTTCTTTGTAGATATGGTTTGATCTGAATTTCTGAATTTTCCAATAAATTCAATGGTTTTATCATCCTTGAAATAAACATCATATCCTTTTGTTACATCCAATGACTCGTCATTAGAATGTGCAGTCCAGGTTTCGGTTGCTTCATTAAATGAATAGATAGCACCACCCCAGAATACATTACTGGAAGCACTTTCGATAGGAATGGATACATAATGCCAGTTATCACCACTTAAAAATAGTTCGATTACACAATTACCACTGCCTTTAATGGTTCCTCCATCAATTAGTGTTGCACTTCCTGTTGATGTTGATTTCAAAACAATTTTTCCATTGCTGTTATTGGTGCAAGTTCCATCATTATCAAATGTTTCGAAAACATTGATCGTATTATTATTGGTTACAGGATCGTTGTTATCAAATTCATCGATATTAATAATACCTGCATTGGTAATACTACCATCGTTTTTAAATTCTCCATTGCAAGTAAATACTCCACTACTTCCATTGACCAGATCATCCTTATTGTCAACATCTGAGTTTACGGTAAAGGTTCCGTTATTTGTAAATTCACCTGCAGAAAATACATAATCATCTGCAACTGTTACTGTTCCGTTATTTGTAAAATCAGCATATGATCCTTTACAAATCAAGTTTTTATTGCATATTATACTACCTGTGTTGCTTACAGTAACTGTAGCATGATTAATAGTAAAGTCTTCAATTACTTGCAATGTACCGGAAATGACAACTCCATCGGAATAATAGATTTCATTGCATTTACCACCAACATAGGTATTTCCTTCAAAGCTGGCTGTTCCATCAATGTAAATAATGTCGTCATTGATGTATACATCGTCCTTGAACTTTACATCCGATTTCCAACTCATCAGGAAATCATCATGAACATATAATTCATCATTAAATATTATGTGTGCACCAGTTGAGCTATATTTCATGATAGCATAAATCAAAAGATCGTCACCAACTTCACACAAATCATTGAAAGTGGCTGTCACATTTCCCTGAACATACAGGTCATATTTAGTTTGTACTACGCCTGTACTAATTAGAGTACACCTATTATACAAATAAATGTTGGCTACATAAATACTTCCATAAACTTTCAGTTCACTCAGTCCACGCATCCATAAATACTTACTTGTACTGTTTAATGCTCCATTCTGATTAATAATGATATCTCCATAACAACTGACATTAGAACTCATGGTGACAGCGTGATTAATGTTCACGACATCATTTGAGCCCAAAGATGTTGGAGGGCGTTGGTTATTAACCCAGGTATTGGTTTTTGACCAACTACCACTTTTTGCAGAGGTGTAGGTTTTTGTAAAACCGCTAAAGCTAAATGCTATTAGCAGCATAATTAAAATAAAATTTCGTGTTTGGTTAAGTTTTTTCATGGTATTGTTTTTAGTTAGGTTTTTTAGATTCTTTCATTTCTAAAAACAATTTTTCATATATTTAATGGGTTAAGTTTGTTTCTTTATCTTGTTCATAGCATTCGTAATAATCATCAATAATTTCAATTTTGTTTTGCTCATTTGCTGGCAAGAAGACCAGAGCCAGTGCAAAAGCAATAAGGATAAATGCTATTTTTAATGTTTTCATGTCAATTTTTATGTACTATGCTAACTGTTTATGCTTGAAGTTTTTGTTCAAAGCTTTATTGGTTGGCTGTTAAAACACATCAGCCTCTGGCTTTGGATAGTACTATTTTTTTGAATTAAATGGTATTTGTAATACGATTACTATCTACTTTAACTGTTAGGATAATTTGTTTCATTCTTGTTTGGTTAACATTAAGCTTAATCTTGGTGTTTCCATTTAGTGCAAAATGTAGATATGCTTATGTTTATATTTCTATTCCGTTGACTAATAAAAGGTTACCTTGTTATCATGATTTATTTTATGTTGTTAAAAAACAACCACAGGTTAAAAACCCGTGGTTGTCCGGATAAATGAACTGTTCAACCGATTTATCCTACCTAACGAGAACTTTATTTGTATAGATTTGCTTACCACTTTTTATTTGAACAGTGTAATAGGCAGCTGCAGCATCTAATTCAATTCTATTATATGTTTCTTTGGTTTTAAGTTTTTTAATTTCTTTACCAACCATATTGAAAATTCTTATTGTGCTTTCATTTTCAAGTCCATTGGCTTGTTCAACAACAATTGCTCCTGACGATGAGTAAACTTTGCAGGATTCCAATTTGGTATCTTGAATATCTAAAGTTACCTTATTGGTATCGGCAGAAACTGCATTTTGCTTGGTAAAATGGATAATGAAGCGAAATTCTTCATCCTGAACATCGGAAGTAAATTCGTAAGGACCAGTCAGCAGATTATGGATGCTTTTTAGTTTCACATCCTCCAAATATACATTGCAAACAGAAGTCGCATTTTTCAAATCAAGTTCCATTGTATTTTTCCCACTTATTCGTGCTTTCATGTAAAGTGGAATAGAAACTTCACTGGATACTTCAGGAATTGAATTGATGGATAGATCTTGAAAATCTGCTGATTTAGTATATATCTGCGGAACGGTAATATTATTACTCCACATTTTATCAGCATCATAATCACCATCAAAATTTAAACTCGACTGATTACTGAAACGAATGATAGATTCGTCATAAAATCCATTTTCAGATGTTGCTTTCAAAATTAAAAGCTCATCATTCACATCTGTTTCGGATCTGAATTTGGATGATTTATTATGCGTTTTTACATTTTTTGTTGATTTAATGCTCCCGCCTGAACCACTGCATTTAACAAAATATGCTTGCATAGGAGGGATGTATCTGGATCCTGAATTAGTTCCAACTCCACTAACGTAAGAAGAAACATTTTGATTATCGGGATTCCAAATATAAAGTCCATCATTTGATTTCTTCTTTGACCAGGAATTACTTTTCCAATCAACTGTAGTAGGGTAGGGGTTAGCAATTAAGTTGTAACCTGCGTTATTACCTGTTCCATTTTTGTGTATGGTTGCTGTTTGATCTCCATTTCGTAAAGTACCTACAAAACTGATGGTTTTGTCGGTTTTAAAATAGACATCATAACCTTTGGTCACATCCAGATTTTCGTCATTTATGTGCTTAGTCCATTTATCAGTTTCTTCATCAAATGAGTAAATAGCACCTCCCCAAAATACATTACTTGATGCAGTGGTTGTTGGAATGGCAACATAATGCCATTGAGCGCCTTTCAGGAATAGCTCAACTTTTGCATTGCCGGTTCCATTCATGGTTCCATCGTCAATAAATGTTGCATAATTGTTTGCATCATTTACCAAAACAAATAAGCCATTGTTTTTGATTAAGCCAGAGTTACTATTCTCGAACATGCTTTTTACAGTAAAAGTTCCATTGCTTCCAATGGTAATAGTTCCTCTGTTTAAGCTAACATTATCAGATGCTTGTATAACAAAGCTATTGTTATTCAATATGGAGCCTGAATTCTGACAACTAAATTCTTGTGAAACAGAAACGTAATTGTTGTTTATTATATCTCCATAAATTGTTAACTCATCGTTAATAGTTAGGGTTCCGCTATTGGTTATAGTTGCTGAATTATAGATGGTCAAGTCGTCAGAAATAGTTAAAACTCCGCTAGTTGTAAAAGTTGATGAACTGTAATTATTCATGTCATCACCAATTGTGATAGTACCACTATTTATCCATGTTGTTGAATTATAATTATACATATCCTCAGTAACAGTTATAGTTCCACTATTGGTAGCCGATGACGAACTGTAACAATAAAACTTCTTGATACTAATGGTTCCACTATTGATCATACTATTTCGATAGAAATAAAAATAATCTGAAATTGTCAGGTTTCCTGAATTTGTAAAATATTTGTAATTTTTTACATCATCATTTACACTGCAAGTACCACTATTCGTGAAAATACCATCGTTATAGAGTTCATCATTAATGTTAGTGCTACCACTTGATGAGAAATTCCCACTGGAGTAAATTGTGAGATCATCTGAAATATTGATTGTAGCTGTACTGCTTAAGGTTCCATAAATTGTGAAATCTTTAACTCCCAGTGTTGAATTAACTACTATTTGACCTCCAGATTTAAGTGTAATGTTTTTTGAACCAATTAAGGAGGCAGATGATTCGATAACCAAAGTACCATAAACTGTTAAATTCTGATCTAAATTGATCGTATGTTTAATGTTTACAGTGTTATTAGAACTAATAGTAGTTCCCGGCCGGCTATTATTATTCCAGGTTGACTTGGTGTTATAATTGCCATTTTGGGTGGTTTCATAAGTTGCTGCAAAACTGCTGCTCATTAATAAAACTAAGAAGAGAAGAAAAGTGAATTTTGATCTTAGTTTGTTTGTTTTCATATTTTTTTTGTTTTAGGTAGGATTTATTAGGTTAGATTCTTTTCCTTTCAAAAAACAGTTTATAATTTATAGGGTTAAGTTTGATTCGATAATTTGTTCATAGCATTCGCTATAGTCATCCACCATTTCATTTGTATTCTGCGTGTTCTCTGGAATAAACGCAAAGGCAAGAGCTAGTATGAAGTCGAGTAGTATGAAGGTTAATTTTAGTGCTTTCATTTTTTTGTTCGGTTTGGTAGGAAGGTACTCATTTCAGTTTGTTTGGGTTTTGCTAAAATGAGTACCTTTTGTTCAAAGATTGGTTAATCTAAAATTAATAATATGAGAAAATTTACCTGATTACAATTTTTTGTGAATAGTCATATTCGCTGTCTTTAACATTGACTATGTAATATCCACCAGGGGTGTTATCGAGATTTACTTTATTCATGGAAGTGGTTAGGCTTCCGTTGTAAATTTCATCACCCAGCATGTTATAAATACTTACTTGGGCATGTTCCAACTCATAAATGTCGATGTAAACATGCTTATTATTGCTATAAATGTTAAGGTTTTCTTTTTCGGATTCATCAATTCCATTTGTTGTTTGCGTTTCAACTGTCTGTAATGGAGTGAAATGAATAATAAAGCGCTCAGGGTTATCATGGACGTCTAATTTAAAGTTAAGTTTGGATTCTTGTTGAAGGTCATAAATTTGACCATCTTGTAGATCTTCAAGATAGAGTTGTGTGTATTCATCAAATTCAGCGACATTTACTGAAATCTCGTAATCACCTGTGCTACCTACTTCTGCAATTAATGGAATAGATACATTTTCGTTTAATCCTGCAAAAGTATTGATGGAAAGTTCTTCCAAATCAGCACTACGGGTATATATCTGAGGTGTTAAAATGTTAAAGCTTTTCACTTTAAAAGCATCATAGTTGCCATCAAAGTCATCAGTAGCATAGGGATCAAAACAAACTACTGCTTCATCACTATAGCCATTTCCACTAATTTTAAGTTTTAACATATTGTCTTTAGCATTTTGGCGAAAAGAGGTGGCTGTTGTATGTGTTCTTGTACTATTGGTCATGGCTATAGAACCACCACCCGTATTTACACGTACAAAGAAACCTTGTGATGGAGCCACATAGCGAGTTCCTCCATTGGTTCCAACACCACCTACATAGGTCGTTACATTACTGATGTCGGGATTCCATACATAAACTGCATTGTTTACATTGCTTTTAGTCCAGCCACTTGAGGCATCCCAATCCAAAAATGAAGGATATGGATTTCCAACCAGATTCCAACCTTCTCCGGCTGCTCCTGTATAACTTATGCTTGTTGACTGGTTTCCGGTTATAAATGTTCCTGAATAACTTACAACACCGGCTGCAGTTGGCTTATAATATGCATCGTAGCCTTTACAAATGCTTAGGTTATCGCCAGCTTTTTTAGATACCCAGCTAGCTGATGTTTCATCAAATTCATAGAGGGCTGATCCCCAGAATAAATCGGCTGTTGGATGTGAAATAGGTGCTGATACATAATGCCAGCCTCCGCCACTAATTGGGCGTTCAATTGTATACGTTCCACTTCCAGTTACTGATCCATTATCAATAAAGGAAGCATTTTCTTTTACATTTAAGGTTCCATAGTTTGTTATTACACCACCAACAGTTAATGATTTTTCAGCATTAACTGTCAGGGTTTTACTTGTACTGATTGTAAGGTTCATCATACTGGCATCCGCATCAATATTGATATCGTGATTGATCAATACAATGGCCCAGTCTGAGTTTGGAACAGAAGTACTAACCCAGCTTGTAGCTGTGTTCCAGTTTCCAGTTAAGGCGGTAATATAGGGTACAGGTGCTGTAGAATTAATCCAGTCACCATTATCCATATTATTTAATGTACCTGTTATGCTGTTTGCACTATTATCGGATAAAGCTGTTCCTGTACCATCTGTCATTTTATAATATGCTTTCAAATCATCACTGACTGAATTGCTATAATTTGGATGTGAGGTAGTTAATTCGCGGTGAATCCAGTCTCTGAGTGTTATCACAGACAATGCTTCATCCCAAATCCGTACTTCTTCAATTTTACCTTGAAAGTAATCGGGGCCTCCTTGAAAAGATGTTTGTGGAAATCCACCATTGGCTACATCAGCACCAATTAATGTTGAATTAGTAGGATTATCATCAATAGGATTGTTTCCATAAGCATCATCGGTATCTCTTAATACACCATCGACATAAAACTTTGTATAACGTGAATCGTATGTCATAGCAAAATGATGCCAACCAGCACTTAAACTTGATAAAGCATATCCGGGTTTGGCAAGGTTACCATCGCGCCAGAGCCATCCTTGTATTTCTGAACCTGCTGCATTGACTTTTATTTGCCAACCAGCGCTATTGTGCTCATTACCTATTAAAGTACCATCTGAAAGTGAAGACCAATTGCTGGCATGTGCCCATACTTCAACTGTTACATAATCACCAGCTTTTATGGTAGAATTTGTTCCTAAATTAATATAATCGTTTGTACCATCTAATTCCAAAGAATATCCTTGCGAAAATGCATCACTAAACGATAGTAATGTGCAAAGAACAATGGGGAGTAATAATTTGGCTGTTAAACGATTCTTCATAGCTTTATTTGTTTTTTGTTTCTAATAGAAAATTAAAAGTTTGCCTTAATTTCATCGGTTGTATTTTTTCAGTTCTTGGGTCATAAAGCATAGCTCAAAACTATTATATTGCGAATAGCGATTGCAAAACTTTTTTTTATAATGGGTTGTAAGTTGGAGAAGATCAGTTTTTAAGGTGATGAAAAAAAATCTTTTTAGTATCAGGTTTTGCTGAAAATTGGCCATTTGAGTAGTCAGACGAGATGAAAAATATATTGTAAATGGGAAAAAAAACAAGCGGGAAGATGAAGAAAATCGATGCTCGGGATAATGAAAAAAAAAGCCTGACAATTACGCCAGGCTTTGAACCGAAAATGATGTGAAAAGGGTGTTAGGTAGGATGTATCGAAAGATACTTAGTTTATAAAAACTTTAAAGACTTCATTGCCTACGATTGTGCTGATTTCTACGAAATAATAACCAGCTGAACAATCCATAGAAAATGAATGGATATCCTGATTTTGGATTTGTTTTTGAGAAACCTGTTCACCAAGCATATTATAAACTTTGATAGTTGCTAAGTTGGTTTCTGCACTTCTTGTATCGATGAATAGTGTTCGATGGGTTGAAAAAACATTAATACTTCTCATATTATTTTCATTTATTTCGGTGCTTGTATTTTCATTTTCAACTAAAGTGGCTGTGTGATTTACATGTAATAAGAATCTTTCTTTACTATCGGTCACTTTGCCGTGGAAGTGATAAGTACCTTGTTTTAGGTCAAATATTT
>JABINZ010000248.1 GCA_018698135.1 Bacteroidota bacterium | reverse complement strand
AGTAGAGAAATTGGTATGGTAATCAAGGAAATAACGGTTGTTCTTATATTAAACAAAAACAAGAAAAGCACTATAAATACAAAAACAGAACCTTCTAAAAGCACCTTCATGACATTTCGAACAGCGATTTCCACAAAACCAGCTTGTTCATAAATCGGCTCATGAATATCTACTACACTATACTCTGTGCCTATTTTTGCAAGTTCATCATTTAGTTTTTCAGTAATTTTTACCGTATTAACATCAGGTTGTTTTGTAATAATTACCGCAACTGCAGGATCTCCTGAATAAGAGGCCGTACCAATTTTGGGACTCCCTCCTATTTTAACTTCTGCAACATCAGCAAGGGTAATGGGTTTGCCATCCTTTAATTTAACAACAGTCAAGCCCAATTCATCACTATTTGTTGTTCGTGATAAACCCCTGATGGTATACTTTTTACCAAACTGGTTAATAAAGCCACCTGCTGCATTAATGTTGATGGATTCACTGGCTGAAAGAATTTCATCCAAACTAACTTGGTAGTACAACATCTTAGAAGGATCTGGTAATATTTGATATTCTTTGCTATCTCCTCCATGAACGGTTACTTGTGCAACTCCACCAACTGATAATATTCGTGGACGAATATTCCACTCAGCAAATGATTTCAAATCCATTGAGGATAATGTATCGGAACTAATACTCAATATCATTATTTCGCCCAACAGAGATGCTTGTGGTGCAATAACAGGTTCACCCACACCAATAGGCATTTGCTCTTTGGCTACCATTAATTTTTCGGTAACAGTTTGACGCGCATCATACACATCTACCTTCCAGTTAAATTCTACCCAAACAATGGAGTAACCCATGGCGGATGACGATCGAATTCGCCTGATTCCTGAAGCGCCATTTACAGCTGTTTCAATAGGAAAAGTAACTAGTTTTTCTACTTCTTCCGGAGCCATTCCACTAGCTTCTGTCATTACAACAACTGTAGGGGCATTTAGATCTGGAAAAATATCGATATCAATATCTCGTGCAACATAACCACCAGATAACAGTATCAGCAATGCTGAGAACAAAATTATCAATCGGTTATGGATCGCATATTTTATAATTTTATCTAACATATAATTAGGATCAATTTAAGGTTTGAAAATTTTTCCTGAAGCGGATTAGTGTACATGGGCATGGGCTGGTAAATCTGAAGCCATTGAGGCCAGATATACTCGATAAGCACCAGTTGTCACTATTACTTCTCCCGCTTTTAAACCATCCAAAATTTCCACCATTTGTCCATCTGATGCGCCTATTTTAACATCTCTTTTGCTATATAACTCACCTTCTAACTGAACAATTAATGCATAGTTTCCTTGTGTTTCAATTAAAGCTTCAATTGGTACTATCAGCTTTTTTTCCTGCTTGGGAATTTTCAAATAAACACTGGCAAAGCTTCCTGGTAGTATATTATCCGGATTAGTAAACTCAAAATAAACAGGAACTAAGGTGGTATTTTTCTCAATAGATCGGCCTATGGATAAAAGTTTACCTTCATAATCGACAATATCAAAATACTTTTCAAAATAATTGACTTTAAAATTTGCAGACATATTCTTGCTCAAGGAAGCAATGTACTTTTGCTGAACATCCGCTTTGAGTATTAAAGTATTTGATTTTGTAATCTCCAACATGGGTTGTCCAATCTCAACATACTCACCTTCTTCAACCAGCAGCCGTTTTAAGTAGCCTTTTTGTTTTAAATGAATATGATGACCACCTGGCTTATAATGAGCTTTGAATAAATCCATATCTTTTTTAGTAAGAAAATACTCTTTTTCTATTTCCAGATATTCTTTTTCAGCTATTATCTTATCCGCATAAAGTTTAGATGATCGGTTATAGTCTTTCTCTGCTTTTTCAAATTCAAGTTTAACTTTTGCAAATTTGGTTTCAAAATTATCATGCATAATATCTTCTGAGCCAATAATTAATATATCATCATTTGTATCTAATTCCATACCCGGAAGTAAATTATCCATTTCAAAAATGATTATCCCACTGTGTTTGGCAACAATCAGGTAATCATTTACAGATGTAGCCTGAATTTCTCCAGTAGCTGGAATAACTTCTGAAAATTCAAGCAATCTACTCTTATAGATATTAAAATCTGTTTTCCAGGCTTGTTCTTTTAAAAATGTAATGCCTTCATTTTCTTTCTGATTAACCTCCTGAGTATGATCACAATCACCAGCATGTTGTTCTTTCTCATCGCTTGCAATATCCAAATGAAGCAATAGGGTATCTGTATAGCTTTCAGAATTTATGATAAATTTCAGATGCCCATGACCTGAAGCTTGTGGATGAAGTTTGAAAACAAAAATTCCTGCGCGAGTTGGCTCCGACATCGCTATTTTTGTTTTTTTTGAACCCACTTCCAGGATGATATCCAAGCTTCCATTAATAACAGGCTTGTAATTTTCAAGTTTTGTAAAGTGGGCTAATACCTCAGTAGTTTTACCTTTTTGCAGGGCTACAATTTCCGCAAACATTTCATAATGCAATGAAAACTCTGTGAATGAAATGCTTTCTTCTTCATGTAGATGTTGATCCGATTCTGAATCGATTTTGTTGTTATTGCAGGCAGATAACAATAATACAATTGCTATCAAACTATATTTTATAT
This sequence comes from Bacteroidota bacterium, assembly GCA_018698135.1. Taxonomy (NCBI): domain Bacteria; kingdom Pseudomonadati; phylum Bacteroidota; species Bacteroidota bacterium. Next base: position 17,223 of record JABINZ010000248.1, on the reverse strand, counting down.
TTTTCATGAGTTAATATTGTTTAAATGAATAAATTGTTGATGCAGGGCATCATAATCCTACATTTAAACAATAGGAGGTCCTCGATTAAAAAAGAGGAGCGCATTGGGGGGTTTGTATTCACTAGTAAAATCTGAGGGATAAACTAATTCCTGCTCAGAATGTGTATGCTTAATGATGAATGTTTCGAAACAATTGATGTCGACATATTGTTTTTCAACTTTGTAAATATCACTTAAATGGCAATGCTGATCATTATCAGTCTGATGTTTGTGTACATTTAAACCATGATCAGGGATATCACATGTATGTTGGTGGCTTTCAGTTACTGCTGTATGTTTGGTATGATGATGTTCTTCTCCTATTAGCTCGTGCGTTTCAGAAATGCAGCTTTCGTGATGATGATGTGGAACAAGATTGTGTACCAATATGGAAAATACTGGTAAAAATAAAATGTAAGCCGATATTTTTTGTAATCGTTTCATCAACCCTGCAAAGGTATAATAATTAATGTATTGAAGTCATTCATTCCTATAAGCATTATTTATGCTTCTTTTTTTTGCATGACGGCAAATATGTAATTTTGAATCTTTCCTGACGGTGTAGTATGGTCTTCGTTCAAGGTTTCAATTAAGTTAAAATACTTCCCAAAGGTTTTTACAATGCTTTTTTCAGATTGATGATTTACATTTAACCCGCTACATTTTTCAGGTCCATTTTCAGAGAAAGCGCCCAAAATGAAAATGCCTTCGTTCCCCATATGCTGATTAAGCTTTTTTACATAGTTGTCAATTTCGTCTTTATCCCACAAAAAATGAAAAACTGCTCTATCGTGCCATATGCCAAATTTTTTGGCAAGGTCCAAGGCCAAAACATTCGATTCAAAAAATTGAATTCTCTCAACTCCTTTGCTAATTTTCGATTTGCTTCTTTCAATTGCTTCGGATGAAATATCCACAATGGCAAGATCAGTATATCCATTTTGAATCAATAGATTTCCAAGATTTGAATTACCAGCACCAATATCAATGATGGCAGATTTAGGATCAGCATAAATTTGAATCAACTCAAAAGATGTTTTTGGTTTTTCCTGATACCAACCTACATCCTGATCGGTATTTCGGGAATATACTTTATCCCAATGAGATTTGTCATTTTGGCTCATAATAATATTTTGCAAAGGTTAAGACTTTTCAAACTTATTTGTTTCTTATTTAAAATCCAAAGTTTCTATAATTTTCTCAAACATATACTAGTTTTAACCTCCTCTTTTAGATCTATCTTCAATAATTATAATAATACATTCAGTAATTTTTAATTTTTGCCAAAGAGATTAAAATCCTTAAATTACATGCCTGTTATTTATCGAATTAATAATACATATTGATCAGACTATATGAGCAAAGCAACTAAATTCGGAACTTTTGCCGGAGTTTACACTCCATCTGTCCTTACAATTTTAGGAGTAATAATGTACATGAGGCTGGGATGGGTAGTAGGACAGTCTGGTTTGTTAACTGCTTTAGTTATTATTTTACTGGCTCATGTAATATCAATATCAACAGGTTTAAGTATTTCATCAATAGCAACCGATAAAAAGATAAAAACAGGCGGTATCTATTATATTTTATCACGAAGTCTGGGGCTTCCTATGGGAGGAGCCATTGGTATTTCCCTGTTTGTTGGTACTGCTTTAAGTATATCCTTATACCTCATTGGTTTTGCAGAAAGTTTTTTAAGTATTGATGTTATTCGTGAATTTACAGGATTGCAGCAAGACATCAATAGTTTTCGAATTGTTGGTACTGCTGCTATTTTGCTGCTTGTGCTGATAGCTTTTATTAGTACATCTTTAGCCATAAAGGCTCAATTCTATATCTTAGGGGCAATTGCTCTTTCTTTGGTATCCATCATTATTGGTTTGGTCATAAATACAGATTCTGCTCCTGCTGAGCCAATTCTTACACCTTTTAGAGATGGTCTTTCGCCAGAATTAATTTTTGCCATATTTTTTCCAGCGGTCACCGGCTTTACAGCAGGTGTAGCAATGTCAGGAGATTTAAAAGATTCAAAGAAATCTATACCTATGGGAACTTTAGCCTCCATAGGTACAGGCTTGGTAATATATGTTGGATTGGCTATCGGTTTTGCTTTTTTTGTAAAACGAGATATGCTTCTTAACGACTACAATTTTCTGTTAAAAATTGCCTGGTTTTCACCTCTTGTAATTGCTGGAATTTGGGGAGCTACACTTTCTTCAGCATTAGGTGGTATTTTAGGAGGACCTCGCATTTTACAAGCTATTTCATCTGATCGCCTTCTTCCTAAAATCTTTGCTAAAGGTTATGGCAGCAGTAATGAACCTCGAAACGCGCTTATCCTGGTTTTTTTTATTGCCGAAGCAGGTATTTTAATTGGTGAACTGAATGTTATTGCAGGCATTGTAACCATGTTTTATTTAGCCTCATATGGTTTTATAAATTTTGCCTATTTTCTTGAAAGCTGGGCTAGCACCGATTTTAGGCCTTCATTTAAAATCAATCGTTATATTGGCCTCATTGGATTTATAGCTGCTTTTGGCGTTATGTTTAAGCTCGATATGATGTCAATGTTTGCTGCTCTTATAATTATTACATTATTGTACTTTTTTCTAAAAAGAAAACAAATTACTAATGATTTTGGAGATGTGTGGCAAAGTGTTTATTCATCTTTGGTGCGAACTGCATTGCATAAAATGGATATAAGTAACATTGAGCAACGTAATTGGAAACCAAATATCATATTGTTCAGTGGAGGAACTAAAAAACGCCCTCATTTATTGAACTTCGGAAAGAGTATCGTTGGCAAACATGGTGTAATGTCAAACTTTGACCTCATTGAAAACAAAAAAGCCCAAGTGTTGTTTCCAAAATCTAAACAATCTATAACAGAAGGGGAGACAGACAAAGGAATATTTACACGCAAAAAAACTGTAAAAGACATTTATGAAGGTGTTGAATCAATTTCAGCTGTGTATGGATTTTCTGGTTTTGAACCAAATACCATTTTATTAGGATGGGGGCGACAAACCAATAATCCAGAAAGATTTGTAAAAATGCTGAATACGCTTTACGAACTCGATCTTAATGTTTTGCTTCTTGATTATGATAAAAAAATGGGCTTTGGCTCCTTTAAAACTATTGATATATGGTGGAAGGATGTAAGCAATCAGGGAAACCTTGCGCTTACATTGGTAAAGTTCATGTTACAATCCAATGATTGGCACAATGCCACAATCAGATTAATGATCATCAACTCTAAAAACGATCAAAGACAAAGCATTATTAGCAGGGCCGAAAAACTGCTTGATAGTATCCGATTTACTGCAAGTATTAAAGTTATAAATAACCAATTTGAGCAAAAAAGCTTTCACAGTATAATATTGGAAGAATCGCTTAAAACTGATCTGGTAATTTTTGGTATTCCCCTAATAGAGGAAGGAAAAGAAGCCGAATTTGTTGAACAAACCAATAAACTACTACATAAAGCAGGCACTGTTTTAATGATGAGAGCCTCATCTAATTTCAAAAAACACAGTTTAGGGTCAGAAACCAGCAGAATGACCTATTTGGCTGATAAGGTTAATACAAAAGACATTGAATTGGCTCAAGAAACAAACATTGAATTAACAAATATTGAAAGTCTGGATACCGAACTCTTAAAACTTAATAGCCATTTAACACAAATGTTTGAGAGTTTCAATAAGGATTTTATTCTACCAGCATTAAAATTTAATATCAGTAAGGCTATTTTGCTACGCGAAAACTTTAATGATGGATTAGCAACAATTGAATCCCCTGATTTCTGGCAACTCCCTTATGCAAAAAGACAAAAGCAAATTCATTCCATAAAAACAAATCAAATATTCAAATCAGAAAAACTACTCGAAGAACTTCAACAAACAATAAAAGTCGAACAAAAGGAACTACTTGAAAATGGCTTGAATCATTTGCTTGAAGAATTCGATAAACTACCTCAGCAATTCCCACAAAAAATAATGCTCAAAGCAAATGATCTGAATTTGGAGAAGTCCAAATTCGATAATAAAAGCACACGATTAAAGAAAAGTATTAAAAGATCGCTGCACAGTAGAAGAAAAATTGAAGAAGGAGTTAGTTATCCGCTTCATTTCAGAGAAGCAATAAAACGAATGTTCACTCAGCAGGGGTTGGAAAACATACAGTCGTCCCTTAATAAAATGGGCAATATCAATTTAAGTTATATCATTGAACTCCAAAAGTTGAACTCGATAATAAATAATTTTTTCGATGCCATCAATAACCCAAAATCAAGTATCGAATTAATTAATTCTTCTAAATCAGGAGTAAAAAACTATTTCGACAAACTTGATAAATTAATTGCCAGCGCTCAAAATAAGTTGGTGATTGAACTATTCAATGATGTTTCAGAGAAAGTTAATGTAGTTGGACAGTATGCCACCTCCTTAAATATACCAGAGAAAAGCAAAAAATCGAAATATGGTTCAGTAAAAACAACCCGAAAAAAAATACTTGCGTCCCCAACACAATGGACAAATAATCGTTTCTTTATGTATAACGGGGCAATACTTGAGTTGAAGCTTATGGTTATCCGTAACAGGCTAACAAATTTACTGCAAAGGTCTGTTGATGAAATTAAACAATACACCGAAAACCATATTGTTAAAAAACAGGCGCATGTATTAAAACAACTTTCCAAATTTGTAAAAGATGTTCAAACAGATTCAACTATCGACTTTACACTCAAAGAAGAAGATTTGGGTTTTATCGATAAGGAAGAATTTCAGTTGGTATTGAATAAAATAACAGATAATACCTACAAAAATGCCAAAGCAATTGTTGGAAGGTTGCCCGAAAGTACCGAAATTATTACCACGGAATCCTTAAAGGAAGCTGCTAATATTATGGATGAGGAGCTTCGTACTGTGAGTATGGCAACCTATCAGTTGGTTGATTTTTATGTACAGCAAAACCTAATTGAACCATTGCTTCGAAATACAAAAAACCTACCCGATAAAATGCAAGTATCAAACAATAAAATAAAAGATGTATTACGATTGGTGAGTATGGGTAGCTTGGGTTCAAATTCTTTACAGGAGTATGACCCCTTTTTGGAACAAGGAGGTGAAAGTTTTTCTGATAATGAAAGCTTCTTAATTTTCGCCAAAGAGCAGCTTAAAATTATTAAAAATGAAAGCAATACGATGGAAAACGAATTGCTAGAGGTTCAAAACCATCTTAACAATCAACTTAAAATTGCAGCTGAAGATCTTTCTATATATCAACTACTCAGCAATCCTGAAAAGTATAAATCATACCTGAGCAAAAAAGATAAGATTGCACGATCGTCATATATTAAATCCCAAAGTATAAAATTATCAAAATCGTGGCAAGTTCTTAAAGCAAATTTATGGTACAGGCAAAGTGATGCCCTCATTTTTGCAAGAAAACTAAGCAAGCAGAACATTGAGGCAAGCTCCTTAACCGATTCCCTCCTATCATTGAAAGATCAAATTGCACCCAAAGAAAATGTGCTAAATAAAATTCCATTTTACTACAAACAATTGTTTTTACAAAAACAGAATTATCAGCGAGAATTTTGGTATAATCGGACCAAGGAACTGAATGATATTGATAAAGCAGTTTCAAGATATAATAAAGTATATTCAGGAGCAATACTTATAAGAGGAGTTAGAAAATCAGGGAAAACATTTTTGACAAACTATATAGCAAATTCCAGCTTAAAAGGCAAAAGTATTTTTCACATCAACCCACCAATAACGGGATCTACAGACTCAAAAGTATTTCATGCCGCACTTGAACAAGCCACAATGATTCAAGGCTCATACAACGACATTTTTGGCAGAATATCCGCTCAATCTGTTATTATAATTGACGACCTTGAGCTTTGGTGGGAGAAAACTGATAATGGAACTGCAGTTATACAAACAATAAGAAAACTCATACAACAATACAGTAATAAATGTTTGTTCATACTCAGTACAAATGGCAAAAGTTATCATGTAATTAATCAGCTTGTTGACTTTGACAGTTGCTTTTTGTCTATAGTAGATCTTGAAGCATTTAATGCCATTAATTTACAGCAATCAATCATGTTCCGGCACAATTCAAGTGGTTTAGATATAGCCATGGCGAATGCCCCAAATACTAAGTTGAACAATACAAAACTGGCCAGACTTTTTGCACGTTATTTCAACTATTCGAATGGAAATATTGGTATCGCACTTTTGGCCTGGATTGCAAATATTGTAGATGTGAAAGAAAACAAGATTTTAATTAAAACACCCCTTTCACCTGATTCATTTGCCTTGAATAATCTGAATGCACAACAAAAAGTTTATTTAACCTTAATGGTGTTGCATAACCGTGTTTCAATCGAGAAACTTGTTCGATTGACTCATGATAGCAAGGACAAAGTGGATGAAGACATTTTATTCCTGAAAAGATCGGGTCTTGTAAAAGAGTACACTGGTCATGTTTATGAAATTGATCCCTATCTTCATCCTTTTATTAACAAGGTGCTTTTTGAAAAAGAATTAAGATAAATAAATATAGATTTATGGAAATTACTGAACTCCAGTTTTCGAACCTTTTTCTTCGCATTCTCCTGTGGGGAAGTATTTTGTTTGTTGCTTTTAGGGGGCTTAGGTTTATTTTTAAATATTTATTCAAGACCAAAAACAAACAGCACATAGACGCCACCCTCCTTATCACCGAAACGATAACCTGGATAGTATTTTTTTCAGGCTTTGTTTGGTCAATAAAAGAAGCAGGCAATATATTTATTTATATTGTTCTTGCAATCGTTCTGATTTTATTGTTTTGGTTGTCTCGTTATTGGATTAAAGACACCATAGCAGGAGTAATTTTCAGAAGTTCATCCAGATTTACAGAAGGAGATATGATTCAGTCGGAAAACTATTCGGGTATAATCAAAAAATTCAGGAGCTTTACAATTGAACTGGAAAACAAAGAAGGAAAAACTATTTTCCTGCCCTATGGAAAGTTACTTGAATCGGCACAAATAAAATCGGAAAGCATTTCAAAGCAAAGTGGATATACTTTTTTATTAAATTGTGCAGACAAAGTGGAGTCATCTGAAATTATTGCTAAGATAAAAAACAGTATACTGAATTTACCCTGGTCTTCAGCCATTAAAAAACCTGTAGTTCAGCTTATAAAACATACAGACAATAACTTAGAAATTGAAGTAACTGTCTATGCTATCGACAAAACCCAGCAAAGCAAGATAGAAAAATATATAAAAGAGAAGTTTGAAACTAAAAAGTAGTCAAAATCATTTCTACAAGCCTGCTTCAAGTTCTTTCACCTTATCCCTCAATTCTTTTATTCTGAATTCTCGGTTAACAAAAAGCTCATTAAACCTTTCCAGATCAGCATTCTTATCTTCAAGCTCTTTTGTGCGATCTCTAACCATTTCTTCAAGATGATCTCGGTATCGGATAATCTCTTCTTCAGATTTCTTTCGTTTAGATATATCCAAAATAAAAGCAACTCCACTATTTTCCATGCTGGTTAATGTAGCAGCTCCGATAATAATTGGTATTCGATGACCATCTTTGTGATAATACTCTTTTTCAAAAGGAGTAACAAATCCTTTTTCTGAGAGCTCAATTAACATTTCTTTATCATATTGAGCATATTCTGGTGGTGTCATATCCTTCCATCGGATCTCTTTATTCAATAGCTCTTTCTTTGTATAACCCATCAAACCTAAAAATAGTTCATTGGCATCTGAAATTTCACCTTCTGCATTCCAAAATATTACACCAACGATATTCGATTCAAAAATGCTCCTGAATTTTTCTTCACTCTGCTTCAATAATTGTTCAGCTTCATTTCGCTCTGTAACATCCTGATGAACGATGACAATATTTGTAACATTGTTTTGATTATCCTTTATAGGGTAGATACGAGTGTTTAACCACCTAACTCTACCAAATCCTTTAGATTCTGTTTCGCCTGTTGGATTAAATTCATACTCAGGAACTTCAACAGCCTCTCCTGCATATGCTCTTTTAACATATTTCATAAGGCCTGTATCTTCAACTTCTTTACTCAACAAAACATTGAATTTATTCACAGTTGTTTCAGCAGGAAACTCCCAAAGGTCTTCATAAGCCTTATTTACTTCTATTTGTAAGCCATTAATATCATATAGTTCCACAACAAATGGTGATTGTTGCATCAGAGATTTTGATTTTTTCTCACTGATTTCTAATGCTTCTTGTGTTTTCTTTCTTATCGTAATATCCTCTGAAGTACTGACTAAAATATAGCCTTTTTCAGTTTTAACCGGATTAATAATGCCTTGAATAACTATATTTTGTCCATTTGGTTTAGTATACTCTCTTTCAAGTGCTTTTCTAGCTAATACAGATTCGCCAGTTTTAAGGAATTCCTTTATTGACTTTTCATATTGGATTAATCGTTCATTAGTTCTAAGACGAACAGGTTCCATTTGTAACTGAATTTCCCAAATATACTTTCCAATAACATCACTGGCTAATATTCCAGTTATGATTTCAAGTTGAATATTCCACTCAATAATAATACCTTGTTCATTCGCTATTGAAATCCCTTCAACTGAATTTTGAATAACACTTTTTGATAGTACATTTTGTTCATAATTGCTATTAACATGAAGTGATTCCTCGAGTAAATTGATTTTGTCAATTAGTTGTTTTTTTGAATAATTAGTATAATCTGTCATTACATTGAAATTCAATTATAAAAAAAATCGAAAAAATTAGATTATTGTTTGATTATTTGCTGTACAATAATATGCAAAAAATTACATCCATATTTCAGATCATCCTAATAATAACATGCTGATAATTACAAAAGAAAAGTTTAATGGTAATTTGGAATTTCCTCATTTCTGTTCTAACACTATGTGATTCCCCTAATTATTGAATTATTCCTAAACGAATCAGGAAATCATAATTATTAAAAATTCAAGATTATAACCTTAGGAGTATGGGGGATTAATTTCCGATTTAATAAGATTATAGTTTTTAGTAACTCATTGCCTAGACTTGGATTGTGCCTCTTTGAACAATATGGATAGTTGTCGATTTAAAGATTTTACTGTGCCTTTTAGATGATCTTTTGATGCTCTTCGAGTTCTTTCACCTTATCCCGTAACTCTTTTATCCGAAACTCCCGACCAACAAATAATCTATTAAGCCTTTCCAGTTCATCATTAACTATTTTTAAATCACTGTTAGACTTCACAAGTGCCTCATTATTTGTTTTTATTTCATTTGTCCTTTCTAACACCTTGCTTTCTAATTCATTTTTCAAATTATTAAGTTCTTCATTTGTTTTACTCAATTCAATGGCTTTTAATTCAGAATATTTAAACGAATTAACTAATTTTCGTTGAATTCTGTATATAGATACATTGAGCACAAGAGCTAACATAATAAAGGTTACTGTCATGTTAAGCCAGGAAATATAGTTTTTGTAACTAGTCAAAATTACAGTCTGAACGTCCAAATTTTCGTTTACGAAAAGTAATGCAGCAAGAAATATAGAGAGTACAGATAAAAACACCACTAAAATTCCTTCTTTTATACCCAGTAGCAATGTAGTATAAACTGAAATGGCAATAAAAATTAGCAGTGAAGCGCCAAAAAACCCTTCATTTTTCATAACATACACACCTATTAAATAAGCACTTCCGATGATTAGACTGGAAATGGTATTTATTTCAAGTTTTGATTTAAAGATAAAGGCAACTAAGATGGGAGAAAACAATACTAAAAATAAAAAACTGGAAATCTTAAATCCATACTGCATATATTCAAAGATGGATAAAACAACTGAAATCATACCAATGCCTGCAGTAATGTATAATATTAAATTCAGCGTTTTTTTCTTGTCTTCTTCTGCGGATAGAGTTGAGAGTTTTGTTGGGTCAAACTCATTAAATACAAATCGTAGCATAGGTGTGTTTTATCTGGCAAATTAATCTACCAATATATCATTTCCGATTGATAGAAAGAATTGCTAAAGTTAGGTTTACATCAAACTTACAACATTTGATCAACCCTTTGCAAATAAATATATTTCATGCAAAATGCACAAATGTAAATAGGTTCGTTTAACTATTTTCCTCTTGAATGCCCAGATTATAAATCTCCTGTATACCCTTTAGCTTATCAGTAAAGTTAATCTTCAAATCGATTAACTCGCCTGTCCTAACGTCAAATACCCATCCATGTACAATTGGATAACCTGAGTTTATGTATCCCCTTTGTACAACAGCTGTTTTAATAACATTCAAGCACTGCTCTTCCACATTGAGCTCAACAAGGCGATTGTATTTTTGTTCTTCATCAGAAATTAAATTCAATTCATCTTTATGTAAACGATATACATCTCGGATGTTTCGAAGCCAGGGGTTTAAAATACCAAAATCTTTAGCTTGCATGGCAGCCTTAACTCCTCCACAATAATAATGACCACAGACAATGATGTGCTTTACATTTAGTTGAAGAACACCATAATTTATTACACTCATCACATTGAGATCGGTATTGCTAATTATATTGGCAATGTTTCGATGAACAAACACATCTCCTGCCTGCATACCCATTAAATCTTCTGCAGTCACACGGCTGTCGCTACAACCGATATATAAATAATCAGGATCCTGCCCTTTTGATAAATTTTCAAAAAAATCTTTATTAGTAGCTATCTTCTCAGCCACCCATTTTTTATTATTCTCAAATATCTGCTCGTAAGTAGGCATTTTAATAGATTAGTTAGGCAAATAAACAATTTTAAAAATACGGAATTATTAGAAACAATACTGGTTCATGCAAATCAGTACGGAAATATTTTTTTGTAAATTTGTTAAACGACTGTTTTATGCAATGTCGAACACACTTAAATGAATATGTCTTCCTTAAATACATTAAGTCCAAATACATGGGTAGAAAATCATGGTGATTTTCTATTTAACTATGCTAGTGGACGTATTTACAATCAGGAAACTGCCGAAGATATTGTTCAGGAAACTTTTCTTTCAGCTTATAAAGCAAGAAATAACTTCAAAGGTAAAAGCAGCGAGCGCACTTGGCTTGTATCCATTCTTAAAAATAAAATCATAGATTTTTATCGTAAAAAAGCAAATAATCCTGAATTATCGGATTACGATTTTGAATTGGAAACAGATCAAGATGATTCTCCTTTTATTTCTGAAGGTGCTTTTAAAGGACATTGGAAAGATGGCCAAGGCCCTGGGAATTGGCATTTATCCGCACTCAGCAAAATGGAGTCTGAAGAATTTTATGCTGTTCTTCATTTGTGTTTATCGCTACTGCCTGTTAAATGGTCTTCGGCTTTTAGTTTAAAATTTTTGGAAGATTTAGAAAGTGAAAAAGTTTGTAAGCATTTAAATATTAGTGCGTCTAATTTATGGGTGATCATGCACAGAGCCCGTTTGCAATTAAGAGTCTGCATGGATAAAAATTGGGAAGATTAAAAATATGAAACGAGCATGAGTAAAAGTCTACACACACACTTGTGTGCCGAAACACTTCGGTGTGCTGGCACAAGGAAATGACTCTATGCAAGTTCCATATGACCTTTTAAAACAATTATAGACATATGAAACAGAAAATACTTGGAATGATGGCTAGAATGATGTTGAGTTGCCATGGTGCAACAAAACTAATTTCTAAAAAGCAGGATTCCAAGCTAAGTATGAAAGAAAAGTTTAATTTGAAATTACATTTAATGACCTGCTATTTGTGCAGGAGATACGAAAAGCAAATTGAATTGATTTCTCAAAAACTTGAACTTTATAAGTATATTGAAAAAGACCAAACTAACTCGTCTCATTTTCATTTCACACTAAGCAATTTGAAAAAGAATGAAATCAGTAATAAAATTACTGAAGAAATTGAGAAATAGTGTGCGATATATTTTAAGCCAACCTAACAAAATAATTTTAATGAAAGCAATATGGAATGGCAAAATACTTGCCCAAAGCAATGATACTGTTGTGGTTGAGAACAATCACTATTTCCCAGTAAAGTCAGTTAATCAGGAATATTTTAAACAAAGTGATACACATACTGTTTGCCCTTGGAAAGGAACAGCTTCCTATTACAGCATTGAAGTTGATCATAAAGTGAACACAGATGCAGCCTGGTATTATCCAAATCCATTTAACAAGGCAATAGAAATCAAAAACCATGTTGCTTTTTGGAAAGGAGTTGAAATTACAAATTAAGAAATATGAGTTCTAAAATAAATGAAGTAAACACAGAAGAATTATTTAGCAAAATTGATCAGAAGGAATATCGAATTATTGATGTAAGATCAGTTGATGCATACAATGGCTGGTGTTTGGAAAATGAAGAAAGAGGTGGACATATTAAAGGAGCGAAAAGTCTGTCAATAAAATGGACTAAATATTTCGATTGGATTGAAATAGTCAGAGCCAAAGGAATACTTCCTGAACATAAAATAATTCTTTATGGTTATACAGCTGAAGAATCCCAAAAGGTGGCCACTTTGTTTCAGCATGCGAAATACCCTGACATAAGTATCTATAATCAATTTGTTCATGAATGGTGTGCCAATACTGATTTACCCATGGATAAATTAAAAAAATACAAACAACTGGTTTATCCTGAATGGGTTAAATCACTAAGTGAAGGGAAAAAACCATTAAATTTTAAAAACAATGACTTTGTCATTTGTCATGCACATTATCGCAATCATGACGATTATATGAAAGGTCATATTCCCGGTGCCATTTCTCTGGACACATTAGCGCTGGAGTCGCCAGAAACATGGAACAGAAGATCACCTGAGGAATTGAAATCAGCATTAGAAAAGCATGGGATAAATGCTGACACAACAGTTGTGTTATACGGACGCTTTTCTTATCCCAAAAATGAAGATCCGTTCCCAGGCAGTAGTGCCGGACATCTAGGTGCAATCAGGTGTGCATTTATTATGATGTATGCTGGTGTAAAGGATGTCCGAGTATTAAATGGAGGATTACAATCGTGGGAAGATAAAGGTTATGCCATTACTACAGAAATTACTTTACCAAAAGCAAAAAGTGATTTTGGAATCACCATTCCTGCAAAACCAGAACTTGCAGTGGATGTTCCTGAAGCAAAAGAATTAATTGCATCCAGTGATGGAGATATTGTTTGTGTAAGGAGCTGGCCTGAATATATTGGAGAAGTAAGTGGTTATAATTATATCGAGAAAAAAGGGAGAATACCGGGAACTGTTTTTGGCAATTGTGGGTCGGATGCTTACCATATGGAAAACTACCGAAATCTCGATCACACCATGAGAGAGTTTCATGAAATAGAAGAAATTTGGAATGAAGTAAATATTAAGCCTGACAAGCATTTGGCTTTTTATTGTGGAACAGGTTGGCGAGGTAGTGAAGCCTTTTATAATGCTTGGCTCATGGGCTGGCCGAGAGTTTCTGTTTTTGACGGTGGTTGGTTTGAATGGAGTAACGACCCAAATAATCCATATGAAACAGGGGAACCCAAATAGCTCGAATGATGAATTTTAGTGAAGAAAAAACAATAACATCTAACACGATAACGATAAGCAATTTCCTGCCTCAAATAGGTTTGGAAGACATCCGTAAAGAAATCTTAACAGGATTACAGGCTGATCAAAAATATATTTCAAGCAAGTTTTTTTATGATGAGAAAGGTTCATCGCTTTTTGAAGAAATAACAAAACTAGAGGAGTATTATCCTACGCGAACAGAGAAATCTATTCTAAAAAATATTGATTCTAGTGTATTTAAGGAGTATTCAAACAAATCTATTATTGAACTCGGAAGTGGAGATTGTTCCAAGATTTCATTATTTCTAAGTCGTATTGCTGAGGCCAAATTAGAGAACATCACATATTATCCTGTAGATGTTAGCCAAAGTGCAATTGAAGAATCTGTGAAATGCTTGCTAAAACAATATCCTATGCTAAAAGTAAATGGACTTGTAGCTGATTTTATGCATCAATTGGATTTTCTTCCAGAAGGAGGTGAAAGGATATTTTGTTTTTTTGGAAGCACCTTGGGTAATTTTACACGAGAACAGTCAATACAATTTTTACAGTCACTTTATAACTTCATGAGAGTAGGTGATGAATTATTTTTGGGTTTAGATATGGTAAAGGATATACATATTCTAGAGGCTGCTTATAACGACAACAAAGAGGTAACAGCAGCTTTTAACCTAAACATATTAAATGCAGTAAATCAACTAATTGAATCAGACATTAACATTGATGACTTTGAACATATTGCTTTTTACAATAAGGACAAAGAACGTATTGAAATGCATTTAAAAGCCTTGAATGATATGGAAATCAAGAGCCCTTTTTCAGATCAAACGATTGGTTTGAAAAAAGAAGAAATGATCCATACTGAGAACTCACATAAGTTTTCAAAAACATACATAAATCACTTGGCCGAAAAAACCGAACTTGAAGTAAGCAATATTTTTACCGATGAAAAGGGATGGTTTTCGCTGGTACATTTATTAAAAAAATAAAAAAAGGGATGATAAATTAATACCATCCCTTCAATTAAAATTTAATGCTGTTGTTTATTTAGCTTCAACAACTATTGATAGCTTAATGTCATCTGAAAGTACCATATCACTCATGGTATGCTTGTAAGAAACATTGTACACCTGACGGTCAAATACCAGATTTCCTGAGGCACTAATTGTTCCTTCATTTTCTGTTATAACCACATCAGTCAAAGTTTCTTCGTTTGTTACTCCTTTGATTGTTAAATCACCAACAATATTACTGCCTTCATGTGATTTCACAACAAAAGATGCAGTTGGGTAAGTAGCTACAGAAAAGAAATCATCATTTGATAAATGACCAATAAGATCTTCTCTGGAAGCCATTTTGTAAAGTGCATCAGCATCTGTGGTAATCATAGTAGTCATATCAACTGTAAATGAACCAGCAGTTACTTTTCCATCCGCCAAGGAAAGTTCACCTTCTGAAAATAAAAGATCTCCTTCATGTGAGTATACACCAATCATATTTCCACTCCAACTTGCTTTCGAATTTTCAAGACTAATTGCATAGGAAATAGCTTCAACTGCTGTTGCATGATCATGACCTTCGTGACTTGTACCATCTTCATGATTGTGAGTTGCTTCGTCTGTTTTATTGTTGCAAGATGCCACTACAAATGCAATAGCTATAGCAAGTACAAATGTTAAATGTTTTGTTTTCATAGTATTAAAATTGTTTAGTTATTGTTACTTATTTAGGTTTTCTTTTATATTTACTTTCTTATTTCCTTGAGTTTATTCGATATCCACAGAGCTTCTTCTTGTGTTACTTTATCAGCATAATAATTTTCCAGAATTGCTGATAATCCAGGATTAATTTCATTCAATAAGTCAAGACCCTCTTTTGTAATTTCAACATCAATTCGCCTGCGATTTTCTGAACAAATATTTCTGACTACTAAATTTTTAGTGACCAATCTATCCATCAGGCGCGTCATATCAGAATTGGAAAACAATATTCCTTCTTTAACTTTTCCGACTGACTGTGGCTCAGGATGTGAGGCTTCTAAAACCTTTAAAATATTAAACTGAACATGGGTTATTCCATAGTTTTTTAGCAAAGCAGAAATTTTTGTATCCAACCAACTGGCAGTGTGTAATATATGAACCACCATTTTGCGGTGATTGTCACTATATTTTCCATATCCACTCATATTCATTTAAAACAATATTTGTTTACAACAACAAATGTAGTTAACAAATTTTGAATATGCCTACTTTATTTTGAATAATTCTAAATAGCGAGAATAGACTCGCTTAAATAAAGAGGATAAGCTTCACTAAAAGCCTATGCTTTAGCCTTAATTGAGTTTAAAATTACAAATCCAATTAGTCCTGAAAGTACAGATGCCACAATTATTGATGCTTTTGCAATAGCAATATACTCTTCATTTTCAAAAGCCAAATCGGTTATAAACAAGGACATGGTAAATCCAATACCAGCGAAAAAGCCAATTCCAGCTATATGTTTCCATGTTAATCCTTCAGGTAATTCTGCTATTTTAAGTCTGACAGCAAGCTTGCTAAATAAAAATACCCCGGAAAATTTTCCTATGATTAAACCTAGTGCAATGCCCAAACTAACAGGGTGAATTAACATTTGTAGAAAGTCCGATTCTATTTCTATTCCGGCATTTGCAATTGCAAATATGGGCAGTATTAAAAATGCTACTAAAGGAGAAATTGCATGCTCTAATTTCTGCAATGGGGTTTCAACATCATAACTTACTTGCTTTATCTCCTCAATAATGTGTTGCTGTTCATTTGTTGCAAGTCTGCTATCATTGTCCGTTGAAATGCGGAATCTGTCCGTAAGTTGACATAATACATTGACAAAAGTATTTTTATCGATTTTACTTCGGGCAGGAATTGTAAATGCGGCCAAAACACCAGCAATAGTTGCATGAACTCCTGAAAGCATAAATGCTAACCAAAGTCCTCCGATACCCACTATTGCATAAACAGTTGTTTTACGTCCACCAAATATATTATACAGTGCCAGAAAAGTTAGAATTACCGCACCCACTAAAAGATTACTGAATGAAATTTCTGATGTATAAAAGAAAGCGATGACCAAAACAGCTCCAAGGTCATCCACAATTGCCAAAGCAGTTAAAAATATCTTTAGGGCAATAGGAACTTTTTTTCCTAAAAGTGATAAAACTCCTAATGAAAATGCAATATCAGTTGCCATTGGTACTCCCCAACCTTCAGGAGCTCCAGAATTTCGATTGATTATTGCATAAATAACAGCAGGCAATATCATTCCTCCAATAGCAGCCGCTATAGGTAAAGCCGCTTTTCTTGGAGATGACAAATCTCCACTGATCATTTCCCGCTTAATTTCCAACCCAATCATGAAGAAAAATACAGCCATAAGCCCATCATTAATAAAGTGCAACAGACTTTGTTTAAATGTGGCTGATCCAAATTGAAGAACAATATACTTATGAAAAATAGCATGATAACTCTCTCTAAATGTAGAGTTTGCCCAAATGATGGCAATGATTACAGATACAAATAATACAATACCCGATGCTGACTTATAAGT
>JABINZ010000247.1 GCA_018698135.1 Bacteroidota bacterium | reverse complement strand
GAAGAAATTCTTGATCTTTTTACCTTTGATAATTCTCGTTTGGAAATAGCAAAACTTGCCTATTCGAATACCTATGATCAGCTAAACTTCGAAAAGCTTTACGATCTTTTTAGTTTCGAATCTTCAAAAGTAGAATTGAAAGAGTTTGTGATAGCGAATAAATAAAAAAACGTCCTTTGACAACGCTCAGGACGTTTTTTCTGTTTTAGAATCAATGACTTAAATGAGTTATCACGTTTCTAATATACTTGCAAGCTAATATTGTTTAAAACTCAATCTCCTTCTGATTTTTCAATAAATCTTCCAGTTTTTCTCTTTCCCGAATCAAATAATCTGTTCCTTTATGGATTAACACTTCAGGTGGGCGTAAGCGTGAATTGTAATTTGATGCCATGGAGAAGCAATATGCTCCTGCATTTTGAAAACACAAAATATCACCTTCCGATATTTCTTCAATTTTCCGATCCCAGCCAAACGTATCGGTTTCACAAATATATCCAACTACCGTATAAATTCTTGGATTATTGCTTGGTTTCGAAACATTAATGATATGATGATAAGCATCGTAAAACATGGGGCGGATAAAGTGGTTTAAACCTGAATCCAAACCAGCAAAAACAGTAGCTGTTGTTTGCTTGATTACATTTACTTTAGCAAAGAAAAACCCAGCTTCACTCACTAAAAATTTACCCGGTTCAAACATCAAAACCAATTCCCTTCCATAATCGCTACAGAAATTTTTGAATCGTTCGGATAGTTTTTCACCCAGACTTTCAACATCAGTGGATAGTTCGTCAGGCTTGTATGGAACCTTAAACCCGCTACCAAAATCAATATACTCCAGCTCTTTAAAATCTATTGCGAAATCCAACAGAATATTGGCTCCCCGAATAAAAACATCCACATCTAAAATATCTGATCCTGTATGCATATGCAGACCTTCAATACGCATATTGTTGGCTTTGATAACACGCTCAACATGTCGCATTTGATGAATGGATATGCCAAATTTTGAATCGATATGTCCTGTTGAAATTTTTGTATTTCCACCAGCCATAATGTGTGGATTAATGCGAATACAAACGGGCACTTTATCGGCATAAATATGTCCGAATTGTTCGAGAATGGAGATGTTATCGATATTAATTCGAACGCCCAAATCCACTGCCCTAATGATTTCATCTAAGGAAACACTATTGGGTGTAAAGATAATTTCATTGGGTGCAAAACCTGCTTTCAATCCTAACTCAACTTCTTGTATAGAAACTGTGTCCAGGCCAGCTCCCAAGCCTGCAAAGAATTTTAAAACATTGATATTTGATAGGGCTTTGCATGCATAATTTATTTTCACTTTTGTTTCTGGAAAAGCAGACAACAATCGATTGTACTGTTCTTCCATTTTTTTTGTTTCATATACATAAAGAGGAGAATCGTATTTTTTGCACATGTCAAGGACATTCAAACCATCTATTTGGTAATTGTTATTTATGAGTTGCATACAGGTATTTTATTGTAATTCTTGAAATGGAAAAAGTACTCTTATTTGTACTTTTCTTTCCATTGTTGGTTAAAGCTCTTTTTTGCCATTTTTATAGGCGATTTCCGTTTATTCCAGGAATTTTTTAGTGCTATTTTAGCCAACGCATTTTTCATAGCTGCACTACCAAAGTTCATCAGGTTGCGTTTTGTCAGGAATAGGCTAACGTTTTTCCAGACAAACCTTTCGAACTTGGAAGTCTTGTATTTTTCAGTGTGATGATGTTTGTTTTTGAGAAGAAGGTCGTCCAAAGGTATTTTAACCGGACAAACTGAAGAGCAACTACCGCATAAACTTGTGGCATAACTTAAATGTGCAAATTCATCGAAACCTTTCATAAAGGGAGTGATTACTGCACCAATAGGTCCATTGTAAACAGTATTATAGGTATGACCACCTATGTTTTTGTAGACAGGGCAAGCATTCAAACAAGCTCCACAACGGATACATGCCAAAGCTTCTTTTTGATCAGGAGCTGCCAATAAATTGGTTCGTCCGTTGTCAAGCAATACAACATACATTTTTTCAGGACCATCCATTTCTTCATTCCTTTTTGGACCAAAGAACAAAGTATTGTAGGTTGTAATATTTTGTCCAGTTCCTGCTGTTGATAATAAAGGCAGAAAAAGTGCAAGGTCGTGGATGGAAGGAATGATCCTTTCTATGCCTGCTACAGCAATATGTATTTTAGGAATGGAAGTCGATAATCGTGCATTACCTTCATTTTCAGTTAAAGAAATGGCTCCTGAATCAGCAATTATAAAATTTGCTCCTGTAATACCTGCATCAGCATTGACAAATTTATCTCGTAAAACCTTCCTTGCCACTAATGTAAGCTCTGTAGGTGTTAAATTTTCGGGTGTGCCTAGTTTTTCATGGAATAATGCTGCCACATCCTCTTTTGATTTATGCATGGCAGGGGTAACAATATGGTAGGGAGGCTCATCGCAAAGTTGCACAATATATTCGCCCAAATCGGTCTCAATAGGTTCAATGCCATATTTCTTTAAATATGGATTCAGCTGAATTTCTTCTGTGATCATTGATTTCGACTTGACCACGGTTTTGCAATCATGCTTTTTTAGAATATCAGTAATCAGATCGTTTGCTTCAGCTGCATCTTCTGCCCACAGTACTTCTCCACCATTTTTTTTGAAATTCAATTCAAACTCCAGCAGATATTTTTCCAAATTATAAACAGCTTTTCGCTTGATATAGGCTGCCTGATCTCGGGCTAATTCATAATCTTCAAACTGCATACGCCCCTTGGGAACATTCTCATCGTATTTTGAGATGTTGTGATTTATGCGCTTACGATGCTCATAATCAAATGCCTTTTTCTCAGCTTCTTTTAGAAAAGGTTTGATATTCTTCATCTGGTTCGAAAATTTTTTGATTGAAAGAAAACATCACTGCATTTAGCAAGATTTAAATATGTTTCTTCCATGCTGCAAATTTGGTGAAATATTAAATGATAAAAAAGGTGAAATGAATTTCTATTTAGAAAGATTATTGATTTTCTTAATTTGCCCCATCCCTAAAGGGAGTTTAGAAAATCAATTTGAACTCTTTAGGGTTTAGGCAATCAAATTGATTTTCAATTTCTAAGATAGATCAATAATTGTACACAGGCTATAAACTAATGACTTAAAAATCAATCATTTTATCTAGTCTTCTTTGATGTCTGCCCCCTTCAAAATCGGTATTGAGGTATGTTTTAACAATTTCCTTGGCCGTTTCTAATGAAATATAGCGTGCAGGTATTGATAAAATATTGGCATCGTTGTGCAATCTGGCCATTTCAGCTAATTCTATATTCCAACAGAGAGCTGCACGAATGCTTTTGTGTTTATTGGCAGTCATAGCTGCACCATTTCCAGAACCACATAAAATAATCCCCAATCTTGCTTTATTTTCTTCAATGTATTTGGCTACTGGATGTATGAAGTCGGGATAATCGACTGAATCAGCTGAATTTGTGCCAAAATCAATTAGTTTGTATCCCAAGCCTTCAAGCCACTCAATCAAGGCAACTTTCATTTCAAAAGCTGCATGATCGCAACCAATTGGAATTATCATTTTTTCCATAATTAGATTCTATATTTTTAAAGACTCCCTCAAAGTTTGTCATTCATTAAATTATAATGAAATTTGAAGCGGTAAAAATACTACATTTCTGTTGGAAGTATTAAAAGTGAACGAAAGTTAAAAGTGACTAAAGTTGTAGAAGCTCCAACGAGAAATATAGTAAATATGCTTTTAATTTTTGGCACTTATAACGATAAGTACTTGAATATGATTAGTAAAAAGATAGGTTTGTTTGTATTGTTAATCACTATTTGTATGACAGCATTTAGTCAGATTGATATTGATATTGAAGATATCGAGCCATCAACTGAAAGTAGCTCGAGCATAGGTGATGTAAGTTTTTTAATGAGCCTGAGTCATGAAGAATGGATTGGAATGCCACACTCTGTTGACTTGTTAAAGCCAAAAAATTATGAATTTAATATGCTATTTTTAGTTCCGTTTCGTGATGGAGCTAAAACATTTAATGTACATAGCGGTTTAAGCATGTCCTTTTCAAATTTGCATTCCAATGTTTCAGATTGGGAGTTTATTGCGATGGAAGAAGATCTTTTACCAAGCAACTATCCACTTTCTTTTGACTATACTAAAAACCGAGTTGTAGCAGGATATATTGGTGTTCCGCTAGGTATATCCTTTAAATTCGGCCCATCAAATAAAAAGCTTTTCATGATGAATCTGGGTGTTAATTCCTCTTTGCTATTTTTTACCAATAACAAGCTGAAATTCGATAACACAAAAATCAAAGTAAAGATTAGAGAACATTTAACACCCTATAGATTCAATGCTTATACGTCCATAGGCTGGAGATATATTCAACTTTATGGAAGCTATGGTTTGAGTCCTTTTTTCAATCGTGATACAGCACCTTGTATTCGAAACTGGGCAACTGGAGTTGCGGTTTATTTCTAATTAAATAATCAGTTAAATAAAAAATGAAAGATAAAATATTAAAAGCTTTAAGCAATGTTATTGATCCTGACCTGAAAGACAATCTTGTCAAGCTCAAAATGATTGATAAGTTGAAAATTGAAGGCAATGAAGTATCCTTTACAATTATCCTGACAACTCCTGCTTGTCCCATGAAAAATATGTTCAAAGAGGAATGTGCAAAGTACATCAAAGAAGTTGATCCCAATCTGGTTGTGAAAGTAGATTTTGATTCTAAAGTTGAACATACACAGCGCGAGAATATGGAGAAAATGGCTGGTGTAAAGAACATGATTGCTGTGGCCTCCGGTAAAGGTGGCGTAGGTAAATCTACAGTAGCTGTTAATCTTGCACTTGCTTTAGCTGAATTTGGAGCCAAGGTTGGTTTACTGGATGCTGATATGAATGGTCCATCCATTCCGGTAATGATGGGTATTGAAGGAGTGCAGCCAGCCGTTAAAGTGATTGATGGAAAAAACATGATGCTACCTATTGAAAAGTATGGTGTTAAAATCATGTCACTTGGCTCTTTAGTCCCTCAAGATAAACCCATTGTGTGGAGGGGGCCAATGCTTAGTAATGGATTATCTCAATTAATATTGGATACCATTTGGGATGATCTCGATTATTTGATTGTAGACTTACCTCCGGGAACAGGAGATATTCATATTACATTGTGCCAGAATATGCCTTTGTCAGCAGCACTTATTGTAACAACCCCTCAAAAGGTTTCATTGACTGATACTTTGAAAACAATTGAGATGTTTAAAATTGACAAGATTGAAATTCCGATAGCTGGAATTGTTGAAAATATGTCTTATTTCACTCCGGCTGAATTGCCAGACAATAAATATTATTTGTTTGGGAAAGGTGCTGGAGAAACTTTAGCAAACCGATATAAAGTTCCTTTGCTCGGACAATTACCCTTGGTTATGGGTGTGTCTGATAAATCAGATATAGGGACTCCTGTAATGAAGGATGATTCCAATAAAATTATGCAAGACAGTTTTAGAGAATTGGCTCAAAAAATGGCTCAGCAAATTTCCATCATTTCAGCGCAAAAGAAATAAATAGAATTATAA
This sequence comes from Bacteroidota bacterium, assembly GCA_018698135.1. Taxonomy (NCBI): domain Bacteria; kingdom Pseudomonadati; phylum Bacteroidota; species Bacteroidota bacterium. Next base: position 2,674 of record JABINZ010000247.1, on the reverse strand, counting down.
ATGAGAATTTTTGAAAGCAATTGTTTTTCTTCATTTGCCCCTTCCCTACTGCGCTTCGCTAAAGCTATGCGGCAGCAAAGAGGGTGTGAAGAAAATCAATTTACTCCCTTTAGGGGTTGGGGCAGATAAATTGTTTTTCATTTTGTAATTCCTAAAACAAGTAAATTTTATAATTATGAAAAAGCAAGCAATTTTTCCCGGATCGTTCGATCCACTTACATTAGGTCATGCTGATATTGTAAAACGATCGGCTTTGCTTTTCGATAAAATATATGTGGCTTTGGGGGTCAATTCTTCCAAGCCACGCTTTTTCCCTTTGGATAAAAGCATGCAAATGATTGAAGCTACTTTTCAGGATTTTCCAAATGTAGAAGTCATTCAGTATAGTGGATTAACTGTTGAACTTTGCAGGAAAATGAATGTGAATTACATTGTAAGGGGAATCCGTAATGTTTCTGATTTTGAGTATGAACGTTCTTTAGCCGACATGAATCGCTCCATGTTTCCTGAATTGGAAACAGTTTTTATGGATTCAAAATTGGCGTATTTGCCAATAAGTTCTACAATTGTCAGAGATCTCATTCGCAATAATGCAGATATTTCGGCTTTTGTACCGAAAGAAATATTGTCGTTTATTAGCTAGTTAAGCTAAATTTCAAACTATAAACTCATGACTCTTGAGGATTTAGGATATAACTCAATTTTAGAGCAATATAGAATAAATAATAAGCTGGATTCTTTTGCTGTTGGCCGTGTTATATTGGAGCATAAAGACCGATATGTTGTAAAAACAGATTCAGCTGAATTTGATTCGGAACTACTCGGTAATTTAAGATTTACAGCTGAAAGCAGACTCGATTTACCTGCAGTAGGTGATTGGGTAGCCATATCTGAATATGATAAAGGCAAGGCATTAATTCATGCTGTTTACCCTAGGCACTCAATTATTGAGCGACAAGCCATTGGTAAACATGGACAAAAACAAATCATTGCTACAAATATTGATTATGGATTGATAGTTCAATCTGTAAACAGGGATTTTAATATCAACCGCCTTGAAAGATATCTTAGCATTTGTCATGCATCTAGGGTTGATCCAATAATTATCCTGAGCAAAATTGACTTAATAGAAGAAGAGGAACTACAAAAACTACTTATTCAAATAGGGAACAGAATCAAAGATATTCCAATTCATGCTATTAGCAATGAAACAAAAAGTGGACTGGATAAATTAGCTTCACTCATAAGCAAAGGAAAAACCTATTGTTTGTTGGGATCTTCAGGTGTGGGGAAATCGACACTTTTAAATAAACTGACAGGCAAAGAACTTATGGAAACTGCACCCATAAGTGAAAGTATTGACAGAGGTAAACATATTACCTCGCACAGAGAATTAGTCGTTCTTGATAATGGTGGGATTATCATTGATAATCCGGGGATGAGAGAAGTAGGGATTACCGATACTTCAATGGGACTTGAACTTACTTTTGATGACATATTTGAGCTATCCAAAGAATGCAAATTCAAAGATTGTACACATATTAATGAAATAGAATGTGCCATTTTGGAGGCAGTTGAAAATGGAGAAATAGAGTCCGATTCATATGATAACTTCCTGAAATTGGAGAGAGAAAGAGCCCATTTTGAATCGACCACTCAGGATAAGAAAAAGAAAGATAAAGAGCTGGGAAAAGTAATTAAGAACTTTAAGAAACTGAGGAAAGAGAATAAGTACTAAGATTAGCAATGAAATACAATCTCAAAGAACTGTTTTTAAAGTTTCTTCCATTATTCCTATTGGTAATTACAATTGTTCTGTTTTTCTTTATCATACCAACTCATATTGCAGAGAGAATTGATGTGCTGTTGGCCATTGTTGGTGGTGTTTTAACTTTAGTTTTCACTATTTGGGTAGTATCCGATTTAATTCCTGTTTTATTCGATAAAATTCCGATTATAACCGGACTATTGTGTATTAGTAGCTTGTTTATTTTTGGTGTTTTCTTTCTCAAGAAAACCACACATTATGCTTCAGATCAAATAAACCAAAATGGCATTTTGACGGAGGCAATTATCCTAAATAAAACAAGAATGTATACCCTAAAAGGGAATAGTACACAGAGTATGAAAGTTCGCTATACAACGAATGATAGAAAAGTAAAACAAACAAAAATCCTATTATCAGAAAGGGAGTTTAAAGTTTTTGAAAAAGGAATGACTATTTGGATTTACTACTCTTCCAAGAACCCCAGTATTGCTACAATCGCTCATAAAGAAACGAATAAGGAATTAGAGAAGAAGGCTTACTGATTCATTAGGGATTGATCAAGAATATATGAATACGATTATTTGTCATTTACATTCACTATTCTTTTAAAACTTAATGAAATTGTAGAAAATGGGAATCTAAAAATCCAATCCCAACGAAAGGTAAGTCAAGTTCTGATAGGTCACACCACCTTCAAATCCCCAAGCGTGATCTAATTTGACATAATAGCCAAATAGCTTAGAACGAACACCAATGCCATAACCACCAACTATGGGTTCTCCAACCGTGATTACAGTAATGGTTAACGGATTGTTCTTGATAATGCGCTTGTGTAAAGAATTTTCTTCAGAATAAGGATTTGGCCCAGTCCAGGCAGTTCCAATATCTGCGAATGGAACAATCATG
>JABINZ010000246.1 GCA_018698135.1 Bacteroidota bacterium | reverse complement strand
TATGGGAATATAGATGGACATGAAATCCGAGCTTCAATACCCTTGAAACGAAGGTTTGTAATAGAAGATTTTGTTGTACTCATGACTCACATTGGTGGATATCCGGGACGTTATGATCAGTCTATAAGGAATGAAGTCAAATTTAATCCACCTGATATATTCATCAGTGGTCACTCGCATATCCTAAAAATAGTTCCTGATAAAAAACTCAATTTACTTCACATTAATCCGGGTTCAGCAGGAAAATATGGACTTCATAAAATTAGAACAATGGTGATTATGGAACTGGATAAAAAGAAAATACTTGATGTGAAAGTAATTGAATTGGGACTGCGAGGGGTTATTTAGTTTAAAATTGATAAACTGAAAAATTGATAAACTGAGAAATTGTTAAATTGTTTTATCCACTGAAGCTTTAGCGAAAGTGGATTAAATTGCATTGTCTGCCGGAGCATAGCTTATGTAGGTGAAATTGATAAACTCTGAAAATGATAAACTGAAAAATTATAAACGGTTTTATTGACAACCAATATGAAATGAGTGAAAAATGATTACAAAAGAAATAACTATCGAAGAGCTGGTCAACGAATACCCACAGTCTATTAAATATTTAGGGGACAAAGGAATTCGTTGTATACGATGTGGAGAACCTATTTGGGGTAGTGTAGAGAGTGCTGCAAAAGAGAAAGGCTTTTCTGATGAAGAAATCGATATTTTTGTAAGTGATTTAAATAAGTTGGGAATAAATTGAATATGCACAAATGTACCTTTATCAGCTTTTTTAAACGATATATAGAATCCAGATGCATTTTGATTGGCAGCAAGCAACAAGTAGATCAAATAATTTGTTTTAAGTAAAAAGCAGTATCATTTGAATCCTTCGGAAATTGTATCATCCGAAAGGATAATAAATATGAAAGATGGGAAAAATCAATAACTTTGTATAGTACAACAAGCTATAAATACAAGACTATGGACATACAAGCATTTAAGCTAGACGTACTCCAAAAAATAATGGGAGTTACAAAACATTCGCTATTAGAAAAAATCGATAAAATATTGGACAGCGAAATGATTGTAGGCCATACAGTAGAAGGCGAACCTTTAACAAAGAAACAATATAATAAGCGACTAAAAATAGCAGAAGCCCAGATTCAATCTGGAGAATACCAGACACAGGAAGAAGTGGAAAAAGAAGTAGAAAACTGGTAGAACGTATGTGGAAAACTATCTGGACTAAGCAAGCCAAAAATGCTTTAAAAAGTATTTACGATTATTACAAAGACAAATCATTACAAGGAGCAAAAAACGTCACAACAGAATTACTGGAAAGTCCAAAAACTATTCGTTTTGCCAAACAATATCAGTTAGATAATATCAATCCAAAATACAGAAGGATTATAATACGAGATTATAAAGTTTTATACAGGGAAGCTAAAGAAAGTATATATATTGTAGATATAGTAAATACTAAACAATCACCAGAAGTACTTAAAAAGAAATAGCCATAAGCGAGTCTTAAATTGTAGATACGTCTATGTATTATAATTTGAGGTTATTTAGCTATATTTATACTACCATACACAGATGAATTACGTTTACACACATATATCCATAACTTTTTCTTACGAATACACCTCTCAATTTCGGATGGGTTGGAAACTAATTACTAAAAATAATGCTAGTACCTATAGAATTGTTTTCACAAGGCAAGTGAAATTTATACGAGACTGTGGCCTTTATATAAGAAAGGTAATGCAGTAAGTATGTTTATGGTGTAATAAAGGATATACGTAAAATAAATAATCATGAAAAAATATATTGGCTTTTTACTTTTGTTTCTAATTCCTTCTTATTTCATATATGCACAAAACAATACTGCCATAATAGGAAGCTGGATTGGAAAACTGGATTTGGGATCAGCACAACTCACAATCGTTTTTCATATTAGTGAAGAAGATGGAAAATTACAAGCCACAATGGATTCTCCTGATCAGGGAGCAAATGGAATCGCAGTCGAAGAAGTAATCTATAATAAAGGACAGATTAAACTCAATATGCCCAATATAAATGGAGGATATGAAGGAGATATTTTAGTAGGCGACTCAACGATTGAAGGAAAATGGAATCAAGCAGGACAATCATGGCCCTTAGTATTGAAAAAAGGGGATGTTCCTAAACCAAATCGTCCACAAGAGCCCAAAGCACCTTATCCTTATATTGAAAAAGAAGTGAAATTTGAGAATAAAGAAGCAGGAATTACTTTAGCCGGAACCTTAACATTACCCAAGCTTCGTCAACCTGTTCCGGCCGTTATATTAATTACTGGCTCTGGAGGCCAGAATCGGGATGAGGAGCTGTTTTTTCATAAACCCTTTAAAGTAATCGCAGATTATTTAACCCGAAATGGCATTGCCGTTTTACGTTTTGATGACAGGGGAGTAGCTGAATCAGAAGGAAGTCAGACAAATGCCACTTCAGAAGATTTTGCAACAGATGTATCTGCTGCAGTCGATTTTTTGTTGCAGCAAAAAAATATCATTAAAGATAAAGTTGGTCTTTGCGGACATAGCGAAGGAGGAATGATTGCACCTCTGACAGCCATTAACAGAGATGATATTGCCTTTCTGATTCTTTTGGCTGGCCCCGGTACTACAGGCAAGCAGATTTTATTAGACCAAACCGAATTAATTTATGCCAAAAGCGGAGCAAGAGAAAGTTTGATAAATGATATTCTGGAGACCAATTCAGTAGTTTATAAGACCTTATTAAAAGAGAGCGACAACGATAAAGCCATTAAAAAGATCAAAAAATATATTAAGAAGCAATCAAAAGGATATTCTGAATCGGAAAAACAAAGCAGGGGGTGGACACAGGAAATGATGGATCAAAACCTGAACATGATTACTTCTCCATGGTTTAGGTATTTTATTGCTTACGATCCGGTACCTGTATTACAGCAAGTAAAATGTCTTGTTTTAGCCTTGAATGGAAGTCTTGACCTGCAAGTTCCAGCCAAGCAGAATTTAGAGGGAATAGAAAAAGCCTTACAAGATGGAGGGAATAATATGATAACAACAAAAGAATTCCCCGAACTAAATCATTTGTTTCAGCATAGCACAACAGGCTTGCCAGGAGAGTATGGACAAATTGAGGAAACATTTTCTCCAGAAGTTCTTGATTATATGACACAGTGGATAGTGAAACTAATTAAATAATGTTTAAACTATTTTCGCATAACAACATTGATAAAGTAAAATGGGATGCTTGTGTTGAGCGTTCTTCAAGACCTTCCGTTTATGCAATTTCGTGGTATCTGGATGCGGTATCTCCTGAATGGATGGGGCTCATAAAGGCCGATTATACAGAAGTTATTCCAATATGCTGGCGAAAGAAATGGGGCGTTAAGTATGTATATCAACCACCTTACACACAATTTGGAGGATTGTTTTCAACGCTCACTGATCAAATTGATTTCAGTCCCTCTGCTGGTTTATTAAAAGATCAATTTAAGTTGATCGAAATACGAATCAATCCTACAAATCATACTGAAAATGCCGATTATGTTTATGCAAAAGGCATCAATCAGTATGTCCATCTGAATGCTGAACTATCCGAAATCGAAAATACAATACATCCTACTCATCGAAAAAATATCCGCAGAGCACAAAAAGCTGGTATTGTTAGTCAAGAAATTGATGCTGCTGAATTCATTAAGTTCAAATTCAACAATCAGGGTGACTATGAGGAAGACATTAATCAACTTCCTGACTTAATGGGTGTTCTCCAGCAAAAGAATGCTGTAAGCTTTTATGGCGCTTTTAATGATGCAAAAGAAATGGTATCAGCAATCATGTTGATTGAATATCAAAACCGATCAATATTAATAACTTCAGCTACGTGCGCTGAAGGCAAGGAAAGCAAAGCCATGTTTTTACTGATAAAGAATTGCTTCGAACGCTATGCAGGAAAAGATCATATTTTTGATTTTGCAGGTTCATCTTTAGCAGGGGTATACGAATTTAATAAAGGCTTTGGTGCTCATGAAGAAGTCATTCGTAGCATTCGAATTAATAATTTACCTTCACTTTTAAAATACCTGAAGAGATAAGTATGCTTTTCTTATTTTTGTTGCAATTAATAAATACCCAAGCATGATTCTGAATTTTATCCACTGGAGTGTAGAACCTGAAATATTCCCAAACACAAGTATTCCTATCCGATGGTACGGACTTTTTTTCGTATTGGCTTTCTACATATCGTATATCTTACTGAATCGAATCTTTAAAAAGGAAGGAAAAGATATTCAGCTTCTGGATAAGTTAACCATGTATATGCTTGTTGCAACCATAGTTGGTGCACGTTTAGGCCACTGTTTGTTTTATGGACCTCACTTTGATACATTTGGACTTAATGGTGAAATAATTGAAAGAGGGTTTTTATCACATCCAATAGATATTTTAAAAATTTGGGAAGGCGGACTTGCCAGTCATGGAGCAGCCATTGCTATTATCATTGCTATTGTATTATTTGCCCGAAAGCATAAAGAAACAAGTTTTTTCTGGATCATGGACAGAGTGGTTATCATGGTGGCTATGGCCGGTTTCTGGATTCGAATGGGTAATTTGGTGAATTCTGAAATAATTGGCAAACCAACCAGCTTAGCCTGGGGCTTTATATTTGAAAAATTAGAACCCTATGGTGTTTTTGGACCACATCATCCAGCCCAACTGTATGAAGCCTTATCCTATTTGGCACTTTTCTTCTTCCTGTTATGGTTTTATTATAAAAAAGATGGAAAGGCAAGGAGTGGTCAAATATTCGGAATATTCCTGATTGTATTGTTTGTAGCCCGTTTTCTAATTGAATATGTGAAAGAGGATCAGGTGGGTTTTGAGAGCGATATGGTACTGAATATGGGTCAATGGCTTAGTATTCCTTTCATCTTAATAGGAATAGCCATATTGATTTTTGTCAAGGATAAACAAGAAGAATTAACTCCTATTGTAGATGATAAACCTGAAGAGATAAGCAGCTAAAGAAATCCTACATCGTTTTATTTATTATCTATTAAAGGTTAAAACCCTGCAATTTTATTGCAGCTAATTAGTTTCTAAAAAATCCAATTTAAAATACAAATTACAATATCCAAATTTCAAATAAATAACAAAAATCAAAAGACAAAGCAGAAGGTCTAGTTTTTATCTATTAATATTTAGGTAATAATACGTATGGTTTTGAATTTGATATTTTGAACATTGAATATTGTTTGATATTTGTTATTTATTTTTTGGTGCTTATTAAATGAGTTTTATTCATCATTAAAACTTATGGATTTAGATCCATAGTGGTTTAATTTCCTCCTCAAAGTCCTGAAAAGTGAACATTTGTTCATTTACTGAGTTTTCAATTCATAGATTTTATCCATTTACTTTTATGTAATTTTGGGTATACAATACTGAATTCAAAAACATGTAAAAACACAATTATGAAAAAGTTTGCTCTTATTATGTGCTTAATTTCAGTTATATCTTACTCATTTGCACAAAGTTCAGGAACTGAAACAGCTTCAAATCCATTATGTGAATCTATTGACAAAGTAATTGCTGGATTTGACAATTCATTTTACGGAATGTACACAACAGAAGGAGTAGAGAAGAGAATTGATGATTTCAATTTTACTATTTACGATTATAAAGCTGTGTATATTCTGACAGGTTTTACTGCTGGAAATTATAAAAAACATGAGATGAGTTCATCCAGTAAGTGGACTATCTACTTCTCATTTAGTGGTACTGAAGATGATGTGAATACTCTTTGGGGACAAGTAGAAGAGTGTATGAAACAAGGATGGACTTATATTGATGGAGCAGCAGATTACGGCTATTTTGGCTATGCTTCAGTTACATATTACGAAAAAGGAGAATATGAATTAACTATAGATGCCTCAACTGGAGACGATAATTTCATTGCTATAGAGATTGCTAAAATGTAATCTTTGTTTCAGTCGTCACAAAACCTGCAAAAATACCATATCCGTTTACTATATTGTTGTAAACCATTACAGGCTCTGCAAACGGATTTCCCTGACGGTCTAAATACAGATAATAGGATTGTTCATATAAATAGCGTGCCCTCGACATTGATTCTATGCTGATAATATATTCTTTATTCGTTGAATAATCCCAATCATTGAAATCGAAACTGATTTCATAAGATTTTCCATCAAAAAAGAAATCAGAAATTAATAAACCATTGTAGTAATTTTCATCCACAGCCGGATTATCTGAAGTGATATCCCATATCATAAACTTGTACTTAACACCAAAAAATGAATCGATATAATACATTTGAACTCGATAATAATTATCCGTATTAGCCTGATCTTCAATTCTAAGGGTGATGTTGCCATCAATGTTGCCGTAATTTTTACCTTGTCCGGGATCGTAATAGGTCATTGAATCGATAATGCGATAAGCTGATACTGAACCATTGCCTGTATTAACCAGTAAGTCGCTGGATGTGATTGTTTTAAACTTGGGATGTTGAACTTCAACTTGATATTCTTTACCAATAATAGGGGAGTGTCCATGATACCGATAAATTCCATCAAAATCGGCATTGTTAATGGTCGTTAATAAATTTCCTTCTTCAAATAGCTTTATTTTAGCATCTGAAACAAAGGATAATTCAGCATTATCAATAACAGACAAGCTTTTGCTAAGCTTAAATGACCATATTGAATCTGGAGAAAAATAACAATTCAACACCAAAGCAGGAGGAATGACAGGGAAATCAACTATGTCTTCCGTTTTTTCACATCGGCTAAACGACACAACTGCAACTACTATGGCCATATAAATGGCAATTTGCTTTACTTTCATAATCTTCATCATTAAAACTTGAAGTTGATACTTAGTGAAGGAATCATTGGAAACAGGCTAACTCTTTTCAACACCCGATTGCCTCTGTTATCGAAGCTAAAGTAATAATAGAATGGATTTCTTCGGTTGTAGAAATTGTAAATACTACCATTGATAGTTGTTTCGCCCCATTTGCTGTCTAAATGCCAGTTTATCGACAGATCCAATCGGTGGTATGCAGCCATGCGGTAATCATTCTTTTTGTTGAAATATTCGATTTCATTATTATAGCCCCAACCAAAGGGATCAATGCTGCCCATTGCCCTCACCACGGGCAGTGTGACTGCGTTTCCTGTTCCATAAACCCAAGTAGCTGATACATCAAGATGCTCACCTAATTCATGACTAACAACTACTGAAATATCGTGTCTGCGGTCATATTTATAGGGAAATATTTCACCAAAATTAATATTGGGAAATTTACGATACGTCCATGATAAGGTGTAACCAACCCAACCTTTTGTTTTACCCACTTTCTTTTCAAAAAACACTTCTCCACCATAGGACCAGCCTTCACCAGCTTCTACTTTGTCTTGCCAATCTGTTTCAGAATTAAGGAAAGTAGCTCCATCAACATATTCAATCAGGTTATGCATTTGCTTGTAGTATCCTTCTACAGAAAGCTGGTATTTTTTCTTAATTGAGGTAGCAAATCCCAAAGCAATTTGATCGGAATTTTGAGGAAGAATTTTATCCGTACTGGGCACCCAAAGATCCGTTGGTAAACCGATTGTTGAATTAGTAAGTAAATGCACATATTGTTGCATACTGGCATAAGAAGCTTTGATTGACCAATTTTTGTCGAACAAATAACGAGCAGAAACACGAGGCTGCACCCGATAATAAAACTCATCGTTTACCATAAAGGCCGATGCATGAACGCCAATATTGGCTTTAATATGTTCGGTAATTCGATAATCGTCTTCGATATAAGCAGCAAATTCCCATGCATTTAAAACGCCTGCTCCCAAAGTGCTATCAATGGTGCTGGCAGGAGTAGAAATTGTATAAGCCGTAGCGCCCGGCTTGAAAGTATGATATATAGCATTGGCTCCAAACTTAACAAAATGATTAGGCCCGGGTAAATAATCAAAATCAAGTTTCCCGGCAATATCATTTATACCGGAAAGGTATTGCATGGAATAAGACTGATTCACGGTGTCAAAAACCTGACTTTCATTGCTATGTATATCAAAATCATATTGACTATAAGTTAAAGAGAGATTGGAGAACAGCTTATTATTAAACTGATGATTCCAGCGCAAAGCAGAAGTTAAATTACCCCAGCCCAAACCTGCATCAGATGATTCGGTAAATAAAACCCCATCGTATAAATAGGAATATGGTTTTTGCTTTAAATAAAATTTATCATCTCCGGTATAGAGCGAAAGGTATAAATGGTCTTTATCAGTTAATTTGTGGTTTATCTTAGCATTTAGGTCATAAAAGAAATAGCCAGCATTAACATCGTTACTTTCGCCTAAAACATTTTTTATTAAGGGTTGGATCAAAATATCCAAATACGTTCTGCGTGCAGCAATAATAAAAGAAGTGCGGTCTTTCCAAATAGGGCCTTCCAAGGTGAACTTTGAAGCAATTAGTCCAATGGAACCTTCGCCCTTAATCTTTTTCATATTTCCCTCTTTCAGCGTAATATCAATTACTGAAGACAAACGCCCTCCATATCGTGCCGGAAAGCCACCCTTTATTAATTCTACATTTTTGATTGCATCTGCATTGAATACAGAAAAGAAACCGAAAAGGTGAGAAGCATTGTAAACGGGTGTTCCATCCAATAAAATCAGGTTTTGATCGGGACCTCCACCGCGAACATACAAACCACTGCCACCTTCCATACCACTTTGAACTCCTGGTAATAACTGCAATGCTTTTAATACATCTACTTCTCCAAACATGGCCGGTATCGATTTTATTTGAGCAACGGGTACTTTAATCGTACTCATTTGGGTCATTTCTTCAATCCGCTCTGTTTGATCAGCTGTTATTTCAACTTCCTCCAAATTTAGCCCGGGCAGTAGTTTGCCATTTAATACCAAATCTTTGTTGAGTTTCAGTTTGCTGATTTTTGTTCCATATCCTAAATAGGAGAAAACAATATTGTAAGTGTCGGCAGGCAGGGTTAGGCTATAAAAACCATAGGTGTTGGTGGTGGTTCCGGTTAATCTGTGCTGATCATACACATTGGCACCTATTAATTTCTCTCCACTTTCCGAATCAGTTAAATAACCACTTATGGTGTGTTTTTTTTGTGCAGATGAATAAATAGTGCACATGGCAAGGAACAATAGAATAATATATTTTCTCATAGGACTTTTTGTTCTAAAGCATGTAAACGGATCGTCTAAATAATAATTGCATTTGCAGCAAATATCATGAAAAAGACTTTTTATTTGATTCTCTTGATCAGATTATTTGAGGGTAGATGATTTGATGATTGCAATGGTTGCTTGTAGATTGATAAATCGATTCTTGTTTGTGAAGCAGAACTTGAAATGGTTAAGATAGTGAGTAGAAAAAAATGTGAAATAGAATGAATGTGTTATTGTAATTTCAATAAGCAAACACACAATCTTAATTATTTAAGTAAACATCATGAAACTATCATGAACACTGAAAGCTATAAATATATTTCAAAATTCAACACAGAAAAAATCTCTTACATTGCACATAATGAGCACATTAATATTACATTAATATTAATTAATACATGATATGTTACATTGATTATATATATTCGTGTTGATAATACTTTCTCCCGAAAAAACACATGATTGATGAAAACGAAGTACATATAAGTACTGTGGCAATGCTTTCGTTTTTCTTTACGAAAAACGAAATTCAGGGAACTGTGATCCATTATTTCTAATACACCTACAAGAAAAGTATTGATTTGTTGATATAGTAAAAACACTTTTATAAAGTGCTCAATTATATTGATTTTGAACTCTTTTATGCAAATAGAAAGAGTGAAAATAGATTTAATAACTGGATCATGAAAACAAGAACCTTAATCTATCTGAAGTACTTCGCCCTTCTTATAATGACAACCGTATTGGTACTACTTTTCACCTCAAAAATATTTGCTCAAAATGTGGTTGTAACTGATGATGGAAACTACACTCCAGATGCATCGGCAATGCTGGATGTAAAGGCTACTACAAAGGGTTTGCTAATCCCTCGCCTCACAGCCACACAACGAGGCAATATAAGCAGCCCTGCCAACGGTCTTATGGTTTATCAAACAGATGGTACAGCAGGATTTTATTACTACAATGGCAGCACTTGGCAATTGCTGTTTGCTGGGGATATAAAAATCAATGACCTGACCGATGGTACTACTGGGGGGAACAGTGTTTTTCTTGGGACAAATGCAGGTGTTAATGATGATAGTACAAACAATTACAATGTTGGAATAGGTTATGAATGCATGACAACTAATACCGATGGTACTGCCAATACAGCAATTGGATTTCAGTCATTGTATTCTAATTCATCTGGTACTCAAAATACGGCACTTGGATTACGAGCTCTTTATACTAATACTGCGTCATATAATACGGCAGTTGGACATTTAGCGATGGAATACAATACATCGGGAGATTACAATACTGCCATCGCAAAAGATGCATTGAATCACAATACAACAGGAGATTACAACACATCAAACGGAGTTGGCTCTTTATATAATAACAAAGTAAACAACAGAAGTACTGCAATAGGATATCATGCCATGTTTTATGCAGATAACAGAACTTCTTCTGCCCAGTCTACCTTTAACACAGCAATAGGTTACGAATCTTTGAGAGGGAGTACTACTGCGGCTGATAATACGGGTCAGTATAATACAGCAATCGGTGATCAGTCATTGTACTCAATTACTTCTGGTCTTGGAAATAGTGGAATGGGTTCAGGTGGCCTATATTCAAATACAACAGGTGGGTTTAACGTGGCAAGTGGTTATCAGTCATTATATTCAAATACTACAGGAAACAACAATATTGCCTACGGGATCTATTCGCTTCATTCAAATAAAGCAAATAACCGATCTACTGCCATAGGACATCAAGCTATGCGATATGCAGATGATAGAGTTTTGGCAAGAGAAACTTACAATACAGCAATTGGCTATGAAGCTTTACTAGGAAGCACAACAGCATCTAATAATAGTGGGCAGTATAATACATGTATCGGAGACTTAACTCTTCATTCAAATACAACTGGGTCTGAGAATATAGCCATTGGTTGCTCATCCTTAGAAAACAATACTGAAGGTAATAATAATACTGCCATAGGATTTAAAACTCTTTTTTCAAACACAGAAAACAACAGAAGTACTGCTGTAGGTTATAAAGCAATGTTTAATGCAGATGACAGAACAACAGGTCAGGCAACCTACAATACTGCCATTGGGTGTGAAGCATTACTTGGCAGTAGTACCGCCTCAAACAATACCGGACAATACAATACTGCAGTTGGAGATCAGGCGCTATACAAAAACACATCAGGCTATAGCAATTCATCACTAGGTTATCATGCATTAAAAGATAATACTTCTGGCTTTCGAAATAGTGCGGTCGGTTTCGAGTCTCTTGAACTTGTTACCACAGGGGATTACAATTGTGCATTGGGTTATGAGTCAGGAAACACATTAACTTCTGGAAACCAGAATACAATGATCGGAAGTTTTTCCGATGTCAGCTCATCTTCTCAAACCAACTCAACTGCTATTGGTTACAATTCCTTGGCTTCTGCAAGTAATCAGGTCAGGATTGGCAATACAGCAATAACAAGTTTGCATTGTCAGGGAGCATATGCCGGAACAGTGGGTTTAACACGTAGAGACGTTTATGTTGATAATCTTGGTAAAATTGGCTACATATCATCTTCTTTACGGTACAAGAAAAACATAAATAACTTAGCTGATATTAGTTGGATTTATAAACTCAGACCTGTTAATTACACCTACAAGAACGACAAAAACAATACTATTCAATATGGCTTAATAGCCGAAGAGGTTGAGCAGGTAAATTCTGATTTTGTTAGTTACAATGAGGATGGAAGTGTAGAAACTGTTTCATACTCACAACTAGTAACTCCCATGCTTAAAGCCTTGCAAGATCAACAAGAATTAATTCGACAATTACAAAACCGAATCGAACAATTAGAAAACTAATATAATATGAATCGTCATCGCGAGGAACGAAGCGATCCCATAATAATTAAAGATTGGTCTTCGCTAACACTCATCGCAATAACGCAAAAAAAGGAATATCATGAAAATAACAAAACAAATAGGCTGGTCATTACTCTTTGTATCTTTCATCTTTTCATCTTTTGTCTCAACGGCTCAAAACGTAGTTGTAACCGATGATAATACCTACACACCAGATGCCTCAGCAATGTTGGATGTGAAATCAACCACCAAGGGTCTGTTAATACCTAGAGTTACCAAAACCGAAAGAGATAATTTTTCTAGTGCTGCAGAAGGCTTGCTCATTTTTCAGACAGACAACACACCTGGGTTTTATGCCTATATAGGCGCACAATGGGTTTTGCTATTTGCAGGCAATGTTGAAATTAACGATTTAACTGATGGCAAAACCGGAGGTCTC
Organism: Bacteroidota bacterium; assembly: GCA_018698135.1. Lineage (NCBI taxonomy): Bacteria > Pseudomonadati > Bacteroidota > Bacteroidota bacterium. The sequence goes on along the minus strand of JABINZ010000246.1, from coordinate 28,247 downwards.
AGTGTTTTTCTTGGGACTAATGCTGGTGTTAATGATGACAATTCATCAAATAAAAATGCCTTCTTTGGATATTACGCAGGCTATTCGAATACATCAGGGCATGATAATAACTTTTTTGGCTATTATAGTGGTGCTTCAAATACATCTGGTTATTTAAATGTTTTTAATGGATATCGGTCCGGTTCATCAAATACAACCGGCTATTATAATACAGCTGTAGGAAGTAACTCACTTTCATCAAACACTGATGGACTTGGCAACACAGCTTTGGGCTATCAATCTCTCTATTTAAACTCCAGTGGACAGGTTAATACGGCTATTGGGCAGGATGCATTGTATAACAACACATCAAATTTAAATACAGCAATTGGTTTTGAAGCCTTGTATAAAAACACAACTGGTACAAACAATGTAGGCATTGGATCGGGTGCAAATTATAACAATCAAACTGGAGGAAACAATGTAGCTATTGGCTATGAAGCAGGTAAAGGAACTACTACTCATAATAAAACGGGAGGGATATTTATTGGTTATCAGGCAGGGGCTGGTGAAGATAATTCCAACAAACTTTACATTGAAAACTCCAATTCAGCAAGTCCGCTGATTTATGGTGAGTTTGATACTGATTTACTGAAAATTAATGCTGACTTTGAACTAGCCAATGGAACCAAAGCTTCAAACCTTAAATTTTTTGAACCCAGTGGCTCTGGTAGCAATTATACTAAATTTCAAACCCAAGCACAAAGTGGTGATGTAACCTATACCTTACCTGAAGCTGATGGTAGCAGTGGGCAATTATTGCAAACGGATGGAAGTGGTGCATTGAGCTGGGAAGATGATGGGGGTGCAGCCTCAATTGATGATTTATCTGATGGAATTAATGATGGATCTAGTATTTTTTTTGGAACTAATGCTGGAGCTAATGATAATGGCGGAAATAAAAATACAGGGATAGGAACATCCTCATTAGCTGGCAATACGAGTGGAAATTATAATACTGCTTATGGCTATAAAGCACTATTTTCTAATACAACAGGATGGACAAATATTGCTATTGGTGGTTCTGCATTAGAAAATAATACTACTGGAGAATATAATATAGCTGTTGGAGGTAGTGCTTTAAATTCAAACATAGCAAATTCAAGAAGCACTGCAATTGGCTTTTTTGCAATGTACTATGCGGACGACAGAGCATCCGGAAGGTTGAGTTATAACACTGCAATAGGTACGAGGCTTTAAAAGGAAGTTCTACAGCTTCTAATAATATAGGCCAGAAAAATACAGCTGTTGGAGATCAAGCAGTGTATTCTAATACATCGGGAGAGCGGAATAATGGTTTTGGAGTACAGTCACTGTATAGCAATACTTCAGGATCGAGAAATATAGCAATTGGTAACAATGCATTATTACATAATACAACAGGATCATATAATGTAGCGAATGGGTGTTCTACTCTTTTAACAAATGAAGGAAACAGTAGAAGTACAGCAATTGGGTATGGAGCAATGTATTTTGCTGATGACAGAACAACAGGAAGATCAACATATAATACTGCGATTGGCTATGAAGCTCTACAAGGAAGTACGACCGCAGCCAATAATACGGGTCAATATAATACTGCTGTTGGGGATCAAGCAATGCTTGATAATACTACGGGAAGCTATAATACAGCTCTAGGGTACAATTCATTGAGCTCAAATACTTCGGGAAACCAGAATACAGCAACTGGTAGTTCTTCTTTGTCGAGTAACACCACAGGATATGATAATACAGCTATTGGGAATGAAGCATTAACTGACAACACCACAGGATATTATAACACTGCAGTTGGTTGCCTAACATTGACATCTACTACTACAGGACATTACAACACTGCTATAGGAAGAAATTCACTTTCTAATAACAAGGGTAATCATGGTAATACTGCCTGTGGTTATAATGCAATAAGTAATGCAGATGATCGATCATCTGGACAATCTTCATTTAATACAGCTGTCGGGTATAGGGCTTTGGAAGGACCATCTCCTGCTTCAGGGAATACTGGAATACAAAACACTGCTATTGGAGCTCTTGCGATGTATTCAAACACTACTGGTGAAAACAATACAACAGTTGGTAATTCTGCATTATATTTTAACTCAACTGGGAAATATAATGTTGCAATAGGTTATCAATCACTATATTTTAATAAGGCAAATTATGCTAGCACTGCAATTGGATATGATGCAATGAAATATGCTGATAACAGAACCAGTGGTATAGAAACTAATAATACCGCAATTGGATATGAAGCACATATGGGAAGTACAACTGCTTCAAATAATAGTGGTATTGGAAATACAGCAATTGGGAGTAAAAGTATGAAAACTATTACATCAGGGGTGTATAATACAGCAGTTGGATTTAGCTCTTTAAATTATATTACTGACGGTGATTATAACACAGCAATTGGAGACTTCGCATGTTATGTTAACTCTACAGGATACCATAATACCGCTGTTGGATATAGTGCTTTTAGTACAGGGTCTTCATACCATAATTCTACAGCAATAGGTTCTGATGCAGAGCCTGGAGCAAGTAATACAATTCGCTTAGGCAACAGTTCTGTTTCAACTATTGGAGGGTATTCTAGTTGGTCAAACCTTTCAGATGCTCGTTTTAAAACTAATGTAAAAGAAAATGTTGTTGGGCTTGATTTCATTTTGAAGCTCCGACCAATTACTTACAATTTAGACATGGATGCGCTTGCTGAATTTAATGGTACTGGTGATTCAGTAAGACTTCCAGAAAGCGAACAATTGAAAGCTGCTGAAGTTCAAACGGGATTTATTGCACAGGAAGTAGAACTTGCTGCACAAAGTGTAAATTATGATTTTCATGGTGTGGATAAGCCTAAAAACGAAACATCACATTACAGTTTGCGTTATGCCGAGTTTGTAGTGCCTTTGGTAAAAGCGGTACAAGAACAACAACTACAAATGCAACAACAACAAAATACAATAGAAGAGTTATTGGCTCGAATTGAAGAATTAGAAAATAAATAAATCATCGTTTAAAAAACGAATGCTGGTCTGAGCGTAGTCGAAGACCAAATACATGTTAATTAAAACAGAGGCATGAAAACAAGAAACACAATTTATCTGAAGTACATTGGCTTACTCATTAAGACAACTGTATTGGTACTATTAATTACTTCAAAAATATTTGCTCAAAATGTGGTGGTGACTGATGATGCAACCTACACACCAGATGCTTCGGCAATTTTAGATGTAAAATCAACAACAAAAGGATTGCTAATACCACGAATTGATTTGGATGATGCCAGTACAGCAACTCCCATAAGTAGCCCAGCTACTGGTCTGATTATTTACAACAGTGGTGGAGATGCGCCTGATGGTTTTTACTATTGGAACGGATCGGCTTGGATATCATTTATTACTAGCTTGTCTGATGCTGATGGTGACACCAAAATACAAGTAGAAGAAAGCAATGATGAAGATTTAATTCGCTTTGATATTGGGGGTACTGAAAGGATGTTACTAACAACCAATGCATTAGAATTTCCTAATAGCGATTATAGTGTATATATTGGAGAGGGAGCTGGAAACTCAATAACAGGCAACGAAGACGGTTATAATGTTTTAATAGGATACCAAAGTGGCTACAATAGCGCATATTCAAGCAGTCCAACTAATGCCAGTTACAATGTTGGAATTGGATTTAAATCACTGTATGCCAATACAATAGGATGTTACAATACAGCAAATGGTTTAGAAGCTCTTTATTCTAATACAAATGGGTCTGAGAATACTGCAATTGGATTTTCTGCACTTTACTTTAACACAAGTGGAACTGGAAATGTTAGTTTAGGTGTAAAGGCAAATGGCAATAACGAAGAAGGAAACTATAATACAATTATTGGATATAAGGCTGGCCTAGGCACTTCAATACACAATAAATCAGGCAATATATTTTTAGGATACCAGGCAGGCTACAACGAAACCGGAAACAATAAACTCTATATAGAAAATTCAAGTTCGAGCAATCCTCTTATATATGGAGATTTCGATCAGAGTTTAGTTAGAATTTATGGTTCATTGCAAATGTCAACTACTGGTGCTTCCATTAATGAGTTTTCAACTGATGTAACCTTAACAGGAACTAGTGACTTTGCATTACCTACTGAGAATGCAGTAAAAACGTATGTTGATAATTCAATAGGAGCTATCAATTTGGATCAAATAATAGATGCTGATAACGATACCAAGATTCAAGTAGAAGAAGCTGCCGATGAAGATATGATACGTTTTGATTTAGGAGGAACAGAAAAGTGGAAAATGACTGGTTCAAGATTAGAAGTACTAAGTACTGGGTATTCGGTTTTTATTGGAGAATCGGCTGGTGCTAATGATGATTTAAGTGACAATTTGAACGTTGCTATTGGGTATTCTGCCCTTAATGCCAATACAAGCGGTTATCGAAATAGTGGAATCGGTTACAGCTCTTTAAAAGATAATACAAGTGGGTATTACAATACAGGTGTCGGATATTTCTCTCTTGAAAACAACACAACAGGCTATATAAATTCAGCAATCGGAAGCTGGGCTTTATATACAAACACAACAGGATTTCAGAATGCCGCAAACGGACATGGTGCACTTTACTTAAATACAACAGGTAATAATAATACAGCTGTTGGTTTCAATGCTTTGTATTCTAACACAACTAGCACCTACAATACAGCTGTTGGTTCACAAACAATGTTTTCAAATACAACTGGTTATTCAAACTCGGCAAGTGGTGGAGCAGCTTTATATTCTAATACAACTGGTTATTATAACTCAGCCTTAGGAGTTAATGCAAGCAGGCAAAATACAAGTGGTTTTTATAACACTGCAATGGGATACAGCTCCCTGCTTAATACTACTACAGGAGACTACAACACCTCTTGTGGCTCGAATGCATTAACAGTCAATATCACAGGAAATAACAATACGGCAATTGGCTATGGAGCAGGTCCTTTAACAGCATATTCAGCATTGAACAATACAATTCTGCTTGGCTATAATGCAGCTACTGCCACGACCAATCATGTTTGCATTGGAAACACCTCACAATCATGGATAGGAGGTCAGGTTAGCTGGTCAACCATGTCAGATGGACGCATTAAAAACAACATTAAAGAAGATGTAGCTGGATTGGATTTCATTATGAAGCTGCGCCCTGTAACATATAACCTTGATAAGGATAAAAGTGATGAATTAATGGGCATTGTTGACTCAAGTGACTATGTTGAAAAATATGCTGTTGAAGAGATTAAATTCAGTGGTTTTCTTGCTCAGGAAGTGGAACAAACTGCTAGGGAAGTAGGGTATGACTTCAGTGGAGTAAAAATACCAACTAACGACAAAACACTTTACAGTTTAAGTTACGCTGAGTTTGTGGTGCCCTTGGTGAAAGCAGTTCAGGAGCAGCAAGTAATTATTGAAGAATTATTAGCAAGAATTGAAGAATTGGAAAATAAATAATAAACCGTCATTGCGGTCCCGATTTATCAGCAGAAGAGATCCCATCATAAATGGCGATTGATTCTTCGTTAACACTTTCCACAATGATGTATAAAAAGAAGATTATGAGAACCATAAAACTAACATTCTGCCTTTTGTCTTTTGTCTTTTTATCTTATGTCTCAATAGGGCAAACAGGCTTGCGAATAAATGGAGCAAAAATCATTATCACCACTGATGCCATTGTACATATTGCTGGTGGGCAAAATGGAGATTTAACAGCTGCCAATGCTAGCAGCTCGGAAGCCAAAATTGATTTGGATGGTACAATCAAGCTAGAGGGTGATTGGATCAATAATAACTCTTCAGCTGATGTTCTGATTAATCAGAATACGGATGGAACCATTGAAATCAATGGAACTGCAGAACAAAACTTGAGTGGTTCAGCTACTGATGATTATAGCATTGAAAAACTGAAAATCAATTCGGGTGCTCAGCTTGTTATTGATGATGACCAAAGCGTAACACTTGGTGGAGATTTTACCAACATAGGTTATCTAAGGATAAACTCCAGCTCAACAGGAACAGGGAGTTTTCTCGACAATGGCACAATTACTCAATCAAGCGGACGAGCACAGGTTGGGCGTTATGTTACCGGACAAAGTGGAGGAGAAATACATTATTTTTCACCCTCGGTTAGTGATGCTACAGGAGCCCAGCTGATCAATTCCAATAAAGGAAATTATAATGTGTATAGGTTTGATGTGTCGTCACAAAGTTGGATAAGAGTATTTGCAGGAACATCTTTAGTTGCCACTACTGGATACACAGTTGCTTACACGGATAGCAATACTATTTACAGTGAGGGTGCTTTGAGTTATGGTACAATTACACCCTCGATTTCAAGTACAGATCAGGAATGGAACCTGGTAGGTAATCCATATCCAAGCGCATTAAATGCTGATGATTTTCTGACAGCAAATGCACCCGCTACAACTCCCAGCATTTATGGAACACTGTATTTCTGGGATGAATCAGCTAATTTCAATGCGAACGATTATGCCAGCTGGAATGGAACAGGTTATACTTTCAATGGAGGAAAAGTGCCTAATGGCTATATAGGCACAGGACAAGCCTTTTTTGTGCAAAGCAAAACAAAAACAAGCAATACAATTACCTTCAACAATGCCATGCGTGAGAAAAACAATACGCAGTTTTTCATTCCTCCCATTGAAAATGTGCAACGTTTGAAAATAAGTGTCACCAATCCGAATGGCGATTTCAATGAAATACTCATTGGTTTCCTTAATGAAGCAACTTACGGGGTCGATAACCTGTATGATGGACATAAACTACAAGGAAATCCTGATTTATCATTTTACTCCATGATTCCTGGTTATGACAGAAACTTGGTCATTCAGGCATTGCCACCACTTACTTTAGAAGAAATTATTCCTGTTGGCTTAGATGTTGGAATTAGTGGTAAATACCAGTTCAAAGTAGAATTGATTGAAAATTTTGATGTCACCACTGAAATCTATTTGGAAGATAAAGCAGTTGCTAAACTCACAGATTTGAGAAATACAGACACTTATGAGTTCACATTGGATAAGGGTGTAACAGATGAACGCTTTGTGATTAAGTTTAAACCTCAAACTATTGATATTGAAGAAAATCTGTCGGGAGAAGATGGAAAAGAACCTATTATTACCATACAAGGGAAAACATTATTTGTAGAATCCCGCTCTGATTTTTCTGGAACATTGCGTGTTCAAGATTTGTTAGGGAAAGAACTTCAAAGTAAATTAATAACAAATAGCCATTTCGAAACGCTTGAACTGAATTATGCTAAGGGTTACTATATTATTTCCATCCTTGGTGATGAAGTGAATTCTTCGACAAAGGTGTTTGTGAAGTAAAGCAATTTTGCATTTTTGCAGATATGATTAAAATTTGAAATAGCAGTTTGTAATTTGCATGCAAAATCATTGAACAGCCAAGTAAGTGACTCATCATGCATTTTATGAGTTCATTATTAAACAGTTTGTAACCTCAATTCTCTTTCCCAGCATATAGATTGAAACTGCTTGAATTTTCAATTAATGATTTTACGAAAATAAAATTCCCGAAATTTCGTTTCAGTAAATGCCAACAAATGCAAGTCCAATGAAAAAAATAACAGTACTCATCCTCATATCAATATTAATTTCAAGCAGCTCTTTTAGTCAGTTTAGAAATGAATCAAATGATTATCGTTATAGGGCTATTAGCATACAAGCTTATCCTTCAACCAAGCAGAATGTAGCCAAAGAAATGGGCGTTCAGCTAGTTAGTCAGTTTGAAATCAAGGAAAAAAACAATGGAAAAGAGAGGAAGTTTCAAACCTTAGAAGAGATTTATAATCAGGAAGGCAAGCTGATTATGGAAACTTTTTATCATAAAGGAAACATCACTAAGGTTTGGATGTATGTTTATAATGAAGAAGGAAAAATAACATCAAAAACAGCAGTCGATAAAAAAGGGCAGGAGCTTCAACGATTAATTTGTGAATTCAATTCGCTGGGATTGACTACCTCCTATAGTATTTTTAAAAAGGATGCAGAGCAAGCTGAATATGCTTTGTACTGGGAATATGATTCCACTAAAATAATAAAAACAAAAACCTTCAAAAAAGGAAAATTAAGCGTTTATGCTTTGTATTATTATGATTTGGAAGGGAATCGGGAAAAAGCACAATCATTTAATTCGCGAGGAAAACTAAAATATACCTGGTCCTATGAATGTAGCCAGGAGGGAGAAAGAAGCACCAAACATAAAGATACCACGAAATATTGTATAGTAAATAGTCAGGATAGTAATGGCTATTTAATGCGTGTATTTCAGGCCGTTAATGATAAAAATAAAATGACCAAATACGTAAGCATTTTCAATCAGGACACGATTTTAATTGAATCGAGGTCCTATGATAAAAATGATGTTTTATTGCACAAAGCCAACTATCAGCCTGATCAACCCTTATACATTTCTTATTATAGCTACAAGAAGGGCCGGTTAAAATCTATTCGTTTGAACAGTTATGATGAAAATGGAAATAGAACAGATTACAAATATTATACATACAAAGGCGAGAAGAAAAAACTGGCAACTCAGTATAAGTACATATTTGATGACAACAATTTATACACTGAAATTCAAGTATATCGGGATGAAAAAATAGTGTTTAAGAAAAAAATAGAGTATTTCTTTTTTAAGGATGGAGGAAGTATTTAATCATAGGAATACGAGATTGATTGAATGCGTATATTGTTGATATATAATGACTTTATGTTGTTTAGTTTTAGCATGCCTTTAGACTCTTCAGCTTCTGTTTTGATGTAGCAAACTTTGCTTAAGTCGGATTATGAACTCCAACTGATCAGGATTTTAGCTTCAAGGAATCAATTTTAAATTCACTAAGTTTTTCTTCCAGTTGTTCCAAATGTTCTTTCTCAATCTGAATTTCAAAATGGCAATTTGTATCAAAATCCTCACCTAAAAACGTTACATTCATTTTCTTCAAAGAGTCAACAACCAAAGCGTAATTATCGAAAGGAAGGCTCAGGTTCAAAATAATCTTTTCTGATCGATTGCTTATTTTTCCATTCTGTATAGCAAAATCAGCTGCATTTCCATAGGCGTTAATCAATCCTCCCTTGCCTAGTAAAGTTCCTCCAAAATAGCGAACCACTGCTATAACAATATTATCCAACTCATATTTATTAATGTAGTTCATAATGGGTTGACCACCGGTGTTTGAAGGTTCTCCATCATCATTAATGCGGATTATAGGATTGTCAAGTCCAATTTTATAGGCATAACAAACATGACAAGCTTTGTGATTATCTTTCCACAAATCAGCAATAAGCAGTTTGGCATCCTCTTCCGAATAACAAGCTTTTGCATATCCAATGAATTTGCTTCCTCTATCCTTGAATTCTCCACTGCTCAATTTGGCCATTGTCTTGTATCTGGACATAGGACAAAAATACAATTCACAGCCATAATCATTGTAGTGAAAATCAAAATCATAAAACATTCATGATAGAGCATAGGAAGGTTGCTTTGATAATTAGCTGTATCTGTTCAGCAATTGTTGAATTAATATATTCTGCTTTAATTGCCCAAGCCCTAAAGGGTGTTAAAGCAGAAAATGTCATAATTCCTCAAGCTTAGGGCGAAATTATGACGTTTTCGCACTTTTTTATAAATTGCAGAAAAGGAACAATAGGCTTCTATCCTTATCCTCTCTTTGCTTTCTGTAAGTATTTAGTATCCCGAACTCTGGTAATATATGTTTTCCTCACTACAAGTAGTATTTTTGGGTTCAATTTTTGCACAGTTAAAATCACCTCAGAAAAAGAATAAAACCTTCCAGAATTGTTAATAAGTTGTTAGATTCTTAATTATATTAAATTCAATAACATATCTTTGCGGTTTGAAATTATGAGACTTATACGAGTAAATATCCTTGTTCTGCTTTTGTCGTCTATGCTGTTTTCATGTACTGAATATCAGAAGACACTGAAAAGTGAAGACTTTGCCTTGAAATATCAAATGGCAAAGGATCTTTTTAATCAGGAAGAGTATTCAAAAGCAGTTTTGCTTTTAGAAGACATTCTTCCCTTTTACAGAACCTCCACAGAGGCTGAATTAGTCAATTATATGTACGCTTACTGTCAGTTTGCTATGGGAAACAATATTGTGGCAGCACATCGCTTTAAAGGCTTGTACGACACCTATCCTTATGGTAAGTATGCTGAACAAAGTCTGTTTAACTATGCTTATTGCAATTATCTGGAATCTCCACCTATTTATTTAGATCAAAGTGGAACCTCCATTGCCATTGAAGCCATTCAGTTGTATATCAATAAATACACACAAAGCGAACGGATTGAAGAATGCAATGGCTACATTGATGAGCTAAATCAGAAACTGGAAGACAAAGCTGTTTATACAGCCCAATTATATTATCAATTACAAGACTATAAAGCGGCAATTTGGACCTTAACGGATGTAATAGAAAAATATCCATTTGCCGAAGAAAGGCCTGATTTGGAATTTAAGGTGTTAGACTCTTATTATAAGTTAGCCAACAATAGTGTTGAATCAAAAAAACAAGAACGCTTTGAAGAGGTAATTACCTATTTCAGAAATAACCAAGAGAGTTTTGAAAGTAGTAGTAATGCATCGCAAGCAAAGAATATCGTTAATAATGCACAAAATAGTTTAAATAAATATATTCATGAAAAAAAGTGATAATATCGAAGTTTTTGCAGTTCCAAGAGATTTGAATAGAATTCGCGAGATCACTGGTAATTTATATCAGAGTTTAGTAATTCTGGGTAAACGTGCAAATCAAATTGCATTGATTGAAAAGGAAGAATTGGGACAAAAACTTGCTGAGTTTGCTCCTAAAAATGATACACTTGAAGAAATTTTTGATAATCGTGAGCAAATGGAAATATCTGCTCATTATGAAAAACTTCCAAAACCTAGTCTTGTAGCAATCGAAGAGCTCATCAATGATAAGGTCTATTTTCGTTCTACAAATGTAGAAGAGGAAGTAATCGATAAAGAGAAAAATGATTAAAGGGAAGAAAATCCTTTTTGGAATAACGGGTGGTATTGCAGCTTACAAAGCTGCCTATATCATCCGTTTATTAGTAAAACAAGAAGCCGAAGTTAAAGTTGTTGTTACTCCAACTGTTAAAGACTTTATTTCGCATTTAACACTCTCAACTCTATCAAAAAATCCAGTAAATCACACACTTTTCGATTCAGATAGTGGAGTGTGGAATTCTCATGTAGAATTAGCTGATTGGGCTGATTATATGCTGATTGCACCGCTAACCGCTAATACCATGGCAAAAATGGCACATGGCTTGGCTGATAATATGCTATTAACTACTTATTTATCAGCAAAATGCCCAGTCGTTGTTGCGCCCGCAATGGATTTAAATATGTACAAACATCCAACTTCTCAAGAAAATTTGGGTAAACTGGATAGTTTGGGAATTCATATTATTCCTGCTGATGATGGCGAGCTAGCCTCCGGATTGTGCGGTGAAGGACGCATGGCCGAACCTGAAGATATTGTTCACTTCCTTCACAACGTTATCAAATCATATTCTTAATTTCACTTCCTTATGCTTACAGGGAAGAAAATACTTATAACAGCTGGTCCAACACACGAACCAATTGACCCTGTCCGCTATATTGCCAATCGATCTTCTGGTAAAATGGGCTATGCTCTTGCGCTAGAATTAGCTGAAAGAGGAGCAGAGGTTATTTTAATCAGTGGTCCGACAACACTTAAGCTGAAGCATTCACATATCAGCATGATTGATGTGGAAACGGCAGAAGAAATGTATCAGGCCTCAATCAAGGCATTCCCTCAATGTGACATCGCCATATTAGCTGCAGCTGTAGCAGATTTTACACCCAAAGCACCCAGTAAGTTGAAAATTAAAAAACAACTTAATCAGGATGAAATGATTATTTCACTGGTGAAAACGAAGGATATATTAGCTAGTTTGGGGCATACTAAAAACAAGAACCAAATTGTAGCAGGATTTAGTCTGGAAACCGATCATGAAATTGAAAATGCAATCAAAAAACTAAAAACAAAAAATCTGGATTTCATTGTTTTGAACTCTTTAAATGACATAGATGCCATATTTGGCTCTGATTCAAATAAAATTACGATAATTGGCAAAGGGGGTGAGCAAACTGCCTTCGATTTAAAAGACAAAAATGAAGTTGCCATTGATATCGTTAATTTTCTTCAAAAGCTAATTTAATGGCTATTTGGTCGGCACTATTTGTGCTAAATTAAAAGTCAAATTTAAATATATGATTATTTAAATAAACTTAGCTTTGCCAGCACATGCAATACCTCATACAATATATTAACGAACTCTATATCCTTTCAAAAGATATGGCACCTTATCTTTTATTTGGTTTTTTGTTCGCTGGTGCATTACACATCTATTTCAAACCGGAAAGGGTAAGGAAATACCTGGGTGCAAAAAATTTCAAGTCAGTAATTTATGCATCCTTATTGGGAGTTCCACTACCTCTTTGCTCATGCGGGGTCATTCCTACAGGGATATCATTTCACAAAAATGGTTCATCAAAAGGTGCTGCCGTTTCGTTTTTAATTTCAACACCACAAACCGGGGTCGATTCAATCCTCGTTACTTATTCAATGATTGGTTTACCCTTCGCGCTCTTACGTCCTGTTGTAGCGATGGTTACAGGTGTTTTTGGAGGCTGGTTGACCAATAAAATGGAAACGCAGGAGGAAGCAGAAGAAGTAGTAGAAAATAATGTAAAAACTGCCCCAAGCAGTAAAAAAGATAAGTTTTTTGGCATGTTCCGCTATGCCTTTGTTGAATTCATGCAGGATATATCCACCTACCTACTATTTGGATTGTTTTTGGCGGCACTAATGGCTGTACTTATTCCTGATGATTTTTTCAGCATGTATATCGGAAACCATTTTGTTGAAATGGCTATTGTTTTAGTGGCTTCAGTGCCTTTATATATCTGTGCAACAGGTTCGGTGCCTATTGCAGCAGTTTTGCTTTTAAAAGGCTTGTCACCAGGAGCAGCATTGGTTCTCCTCATGGCAGGACCAGCAACCAATGCGGCCACAATAACTGTAATCGGTAAAGCTTTAGGCAAACGAACACTGTTTGCCTATTTGTTTTCAATCATTGGTGGAGCCTTGGTATTCGGATATTTAATTAATATACTTTTTCCTGAAGGCATGTTGTTGAGTGGTTTGAACCTGGAATCGCACGAACATTCAAATCATATTTTTCCTGAATGGTTTAACTTGCTAAGTGTTGTTGTTTTAGGTGTTTTAATAGCCAATGCATATATGATCCGATATGGTCTTTATCGAAAACTGTTTCCTTCGTTTTATGTAAGAAGAAAAGAAAAAAATGATATTAACGCTATGAATGTAATTGTGAAAGGAATGACTTGCAACCATTGCAAGAATACGGTAGAAAAAGGTATTTCTGAAATAAAAGGCGTCAAATCTGTCAATATTGATTTGGCCAATATGCATGTATCTATTGAAGGTGATGAAGTGGATATAGCTGATGTTGAAAATAAAGTAAATGACCTTGGATACGAATTCAAAGGCAAAGTTTAGGGCATTACATGAATGAATAAGCTATATTCATTAGTAGCCATCGATTCGTTGGTAGCTGTTATATAAAAAATATAGTTCGTATGATCATCTACAATCAAAGGCAATGAGTCATTAATCTCAAATTGCAAGGCATTAGGCTCATAACTTCTTGAATACACTGTTTTCATGTCTTTATCTTCCATTCTAAAATCAACTTTTTTGATTATTTGTTGATCATTTATTTGACCAATTAAAATCATGGTATCCAAATTGTAATATAAAGGAGCTCGTGTATTTGGAATACTTATGCTAATTGTTGGAATGCTTTCAGGTAGCTTGTTATTGCAAGAAAGAAAAGAATGGAAAGTAAATAAGACAATAAATAATAGAAAAGAAGATATGATGAATTGTTTTCTCATTGCCCAAATGTACGAATGAAAATGAACAGAAATATAATTTATGTATGAAATTATAGTTGATTCATACCATATCAGAAAACATTAAAATAATACTTATGTATAAGGATATAAATTTCAAAACTGAAAACTTGAATAGAAATACAAAGCAAAGCAAACTTATTGCAGATTTATTGGATTTTGAATCAAATGGGAATGACCATGTAAGTTCAAGTGCACGAACTCCTCTCAAACAAAATGCTTTTGAGCAATCAGATGAAGAAAAAATAGACATAATTGAAGAGCATTTTGCTGCTATTATGGATACTTTGGGATTGGACTTGTCAGATGAAAGTTTAGCAGGAACACCGCATAGGGTGGCAAAAATGTATGTAAAGGAAATTTTTCAAGGATTGAATCCTGCACATAAACCATTTATGAAAACCTTTAGCAACGATTATCATTATGATGAAATTCTGCTGGAGAAAAATATTTCCGTAAAATCGTATTGTGAGCATCACTTTGTTCCAATTACAGGCAAAGCCCATGTAGCTTATATTTCATCGGGCCAAGTTGTAGGGCTTTCAAAACTGAATCGCATTGTTGATCATTTTTCACGCAGACCTCAGGTTCAGGAGCGATTAACCATTCAAATTGCCAATGAGCTAAAAAAAGCCTTGAACACAGAAGATGTTGCCGTTATCATTCAGGCTGAGCATATGTGTGTTTCCAGTCGTGGAATCCAGGATGATGGCAGCTCAACCACTACGTCCAGTTTTAACGGTCAGTTCAACGATCGATTTAAAAAGCAGGAATTATTAGAAATGATAAAAATGGATTTGAAATCCTAAGGCATTATTGTGGATTTCTTTCCCATATTTTAAAAATCAAATTAAGGTATTAGAATATCTTTGCTCCAAATTCCAATGAATGAATAGATTTTTACTCCTTGTACTTATTTCTTTTTCTTTTCTTATTTTGTTGGCACCAATCAATGGAAAAGCTAATGTAAGAATCATATCTGCATTGGATTCTCCTTATTTTTATTTCGAAGTTGATTCATTTACTGCCTTAAAATCTGATTCTATATCAAATAATTATATTTATTCATTATGGAATGAGAAAATCATCGATCCCTATAAAATTAATGTGGCAAAAAAAACAGATACCACTATCATGATTTTGGTAACTGACTCCAGTGTTTATGTACATCCTGTTAAAAATAAAATCAATTCGGTATTTGGATTCAGAGGTTATCGTTATCATTATGGAATGGATGTGGATTTGAATACGGGTGATAGTGTATTATGTGCTTTTGATGGACGAGTTCGATTGGCCAAATATAACAGTGGATATGGTTATTATGTACTTGTTAATCACACCAATGGCTTGGAAACATTATATGGTCATTTCTCGAAAATACTTGTAGAGGAAGGTCAATATGTTAAAGCAGGTGACTTATTAGGCTATGGTGGAAGAACAGGTCGAGCAACCGGAGCTCATTTGCATTTTGAAGTTCGTTTTTTGGGTAAAGCGATGGATCCTCGAACCATCATCGATTTTGAAAACTATGCACTGCTTTCCGATACCTTGAATATGTGTTGTCATACCTATGAATATTTGATCGAAAGAAGTAAAACGAAATACCACTATATTAGGTCGGGAGATACATTATGGGCAATTTCTCGTAGATATGGAGTTTCAATTGATCGATTATGTTCGCTAAACGGAATTACAAGAAATTCGATACTCAAAATTGGCAGACCAATACGTTATCAGTAAATTTGTGCACAACTCTATCTGAAGGATTATAATCTTATTTAAGAAAACATGATGGAATACGATTTTCAAACAATATTGTTTGCCTTTGCTTTAACCTTATTTGCAGGTTTATCAACAGGTATTGGCAGTGCATTGGCATTCTTTACCAAAAGAACAAATACAAAATTTCTGAGTATTGCACTTGGTTTTTCAGCTGGGGTGATGATTTATGTTTCGTTTGTTGAAATTATAGTAAAGGCAAGAGCAGAATTAAGTATGGAGTTAGGGGATAAAGGTGGTTACTGGGCAACAGTATTGGCATTTTTTGGTGGTATTGCCCTCATTGCCATTATTGATAAATTTATTCCAAGTGCTGAAAATCCACACGAGATTAAGAAAGTAGAAGACATTGATAGTGTAGAAAGTAAGTCGAAAAAGTTGATGCGAATGGGCATGTTTACTGCATTAGCCATTGCAATTCATAACTTTCCGGAAGGTTTAGCAACATTTACGGCTGCTTTAAATGATCCTAGTTTGGGTATTGCCATTGCAGTGGCTATTGCTATACACAATATCCCGGAAGGTATTGCTGTTTCGATTCCTATATATTATGCAACTGGAGATAAAAAGAAAGCTTTTTGGTATTCTTTCGCATCAGGTTTGGCTGAACCAGTAGGTGCAATAATAGGATTTTTGATATTAATGCCATTTTTAAGTCCTGTTGTATTTGGTGTTTTGTTTGCCGGAGTTGCTGGAATTATGGTTTTTATATCCTTGGATGAACTATTGCCTGCTGCCAGAGAATTTGGTGAGCATCATTTATCAATTTATGGATTGATAGGAGGAATGGCTGTAATGGCTATTAGTTTATTATTATTTGCTTAATCTCTCACAAATTTTATATTTCCAAATACGGCTGAGGCATTGATGCGCAGTATATTGTTTTGGGAAAGTGAATCCAACGGATTTTCAATTTCAGCTGAAGGATGCTGAACTGCTCCAAAAACTGCATCGGAGTTGATATCAACTTTCATATATTTATCGATGATGACACGTGCATCACCAAATACGGTGCTTATTTCGATGGCATGAGTAGGAAAAGCATCCATATCTCTTAAATCGATATCAGAACTACTGAAAATGACATTGTATTCATATTGGTCTTCAACATACCGTAAATCTTCATTTCCGAAAATTACATTTCCCTTATCCACATATTTGTGTTCATGAACGTCAGTTTTGAAAAACAACATTTTCATCCCAAAACTAATAAGGAATACGCCAAACATAACTTTACCAATGGGGAAATCAAGATTAAATACTTGCTTAATAACGAGCAGTATTCCCAATACTAAAACCATAATGCCCCAAAAAACGCCTGATGTATGCATATGAATTGATAAAATTTCCATCTTTAATATTTTTAATGTGCAAGGATGTCCTTGTTTTTATCCTTCTGCAAATTTATTTTAAAAGGAAGATAATATTTAAAATCGATAGCAAAATATGAGGATCTCGTTAAAAAATTATAATTTTCCTTCGTTACATTGCCAAGGCCATTGTCGTAATAATACACAAAATTATTAGCAATTTTTTGCTTGGGTTGGTAGTGGTAATTAGCCCCAAACTCAATAATTCCTTTCCCTTCGCCTAAATTATTTACAAAACCAAAACCACCTTGCAATGCGGTTGTAAAACCTTTTGGCAGATTCATCGTATAAAAATAACCCCAGGTTGCAACAACAATAAAATCCTGTATTTGGCGATACCGTCCAAAAACATTTTTCTCAGCATACATAAAATCAAAACTTGTTCCTAGTTCTGTAAAAAATCCAACATGCTCATTTCGTGAATTCCAATCGTAACGCAGTAATAACGGAATTTCGGAAGTATACATTCTATAGCCATAAAAAAGGTCTCCAACAGTGGTAGTGTACATATTAATCTCCATAAAGCGATAAAGGAAATTATAGCCAGTGCTTAGGGATAAGTGTGGTGGGAGCTTAACCATGACGTTTAATCCTGTCTTAAACGGATAATAACTATGAACAGACGTATAGGAAGTTTTAAATTCATATACTTTGAGAAAACTAAAATCAACTATGGAGGAAGCTGAGAGTCGGAACTTAATGTTAGGCTGCGCAAAAGATAATGTGGCAGAAATTAAAAATATAAATAAGAAAAACTTCTTCATTTATTCGTTGTTTGCTTCAAATAGACTAGGTAAAGATACTATTCCTTTTTTAGTTTCAATCGTTATGGCTGCAATGATCAATACAGAAATGAACAATGGAACGAGTTGTAAATAAATATATGGAACTTGGATAAAAGCATAAAAGTAGGTCAGGTAAACTTTTAAACTCAATAATAAATAAAGCCTGTCAGGTATTTTATTTTTAAACCGGAAATACAATAAACCCATCAAAATGGCAACCAGTATAGAACCTATTAAATGTGTGTTTTTAAGCTTTATTAGTTTTTCAGACAAACTTCCAGCTGCATAATCGTAAAAATAGGAAGCAAAACCAATTCCTTTAAAAAGGTGGAAAGGTTTATCATTTTCAGCTTGCCAATCTTTTAATTGCCATTCGCCCAAAGCTGCTTCTGTATAGTATTTATAGCCTTTTTTGAATATATCGGGTTGTTTTAATAAAAAGGGAATGATGTATAACAAGCCCACAAAAATCAAAACATAAACTCCTGTAATTATGGATTTCCATTTTTTATCTCTGAAAAATTGAAGAAGAAAGTAAAAGGGTAGCCAGAAAATAAATGAATACCTGGATAATAGAGGTAATAAAACACCACCAGCTCTAAAAATTAAGGAAGTGCTGAAAAATGTCAACACCATAAAAATGTAATATGATGTCGGTAAAAGCTCAATAGTTTGACCAAATACCGAAGGCATATCAAGCATAAAGGCAATCAAAATAAGGAATGGCAAGGCAGTTAAAATGACCTTTGCCAATATATTTGATTTGGACTTCATAACACTGAATGAATACAAGGCAAATGCTATAAACAATAAAGCGATGATGATAAATCGGGGATCAAAATGAAAATAAGCAGAAACAATAAAAGGTAACCATTGAAAAGTAAGATAGGTGGGTGGTAAAGAATAACCAAAATCGGTGATAAATGAATAAGGGAAATCGCCCATAATAAAGCGTTCACTCATAATTTGAACGGTTGGAATAACATCAGAAACTTGAGGGTTTATAGGATAATCGAGTATAATATTATGAAAGATCAAAAAACTTATGACTGCACCCAATACATAAATAGCAGGAATAAATAGATAATTTAAACTTTGTCTTTTAACTTCTTTGATCAATGGTTTCCGGATTTTCATACCAAATAGCAAAGGCAAAATACCAATAGCTAAGGAGGCAAGTACCAATACCATAGGACTAATATAGATTCCTAACTTGCCACGCCAAAACGTAATAAAGGCCATTTCAATGAAAAAGGATATATATATGAATATTACGTATTTCTTCATAGAAGACTTATTTTCGTGCGCTGATAATTTTTTGCTTCAATTATTCAAAATACAATTGCTTAGTAAAAGTATTCGTCCTGAAATTTAAAACTCAAATATAGTTTAAATGAACATTGGGAGTAAAATAAAAGAATTGACAATTCAAGGAAAAGTGCCGAGCCGAAGGTTTATATGGCTTGGAATTCTAGCAATTCTTGTTTTACACCTAGTTTTAGCTATCAACAGTCCAAATTACAAAGGCTTGCAAAAACGTGAATTAACATCCGGTTTTGTACACCATTTTGGTCAACATTTTTTCTACTACTTCTATTATCAAAATCAATTTCCAGTTGCAAGTCTCGTAAAAGAAAAGGATTTCAGTAAGGAGGGAGCCCAGAAATTGGCAGATAGCAATGGGGAAAGCCTGATAATGGAATACAAACATTGGAGTAGAATGGGTGAAAACGCACGCATTTTTGCCTATTTGCCAGATGCCTGGGTTAGTGGAAGTGCAGCCAAACCTACCATGAAGCTGTTTAATACCCTTCTGTTTGTTAGTGGCCTTATTTCAATTTTTATAGGATTATCACGAATTGGTTACCCATTATTGGCTATTATCCTTGTTTTATTATTCAGTTTCACACCTTTTTATTTGTATGAGGTGTATCACAATAAAAATATTTTCGGATTATTAGCTTCAGTTTTTCTGTTAATCGTAGGAATGAATATTCGTTTTTTATATTATAAACGAAGTAAAATAGCCTATTTGCTTATACCTATTATCACAGGATTGATTATTGGATTTTTTACAGAAATCAGGGGTGAAATAAAAGTTTTACTTCTGTCGGCAACCTTATTGTATTTTTTTGCATCTAAACTACAATTCATTACTAAAGTAGGATTGATCATTTTATTAATAGCTTCCAGCATTGGCATGCAAAAAACAATCAGGCATTATTTTGATATAAAATTTGAGAAAGCAACTGTCTTTGTAAAAGAACATGGAGGTCATGTTTACACTGGACCACGTATGGGGGCGCATTCCTTCTGGCATCCGGTTTACTGCGGCTTAGGTGATTTTGATAGCAAATATGGCTACAAATGGGATGATATCGTTGCTTATCGTTACGGTTTGGATATGATGCAAAAAGAGTACGCTATTGATTTAGCCTATTCAGGGAAATATGGTTTAGATGAGTATTACGATCAGGATAGTTTGTATTATAAAAAATTGGAAGAATTTGACGAATATGATCAAATAGTGAAAGCCAAGGTTTTACACGATATTCGAAATGATAAAGCATGGTATGCCAATATTATTTTAAAACGATTTGAACGTATACTCAATCGTACCTTGCCGTTTTCAGGAAGTGGATGGCTCATTTTTCCAGTGTTCATTTTGTTGCTTATGGCAAAGGAATGGCGCTTTATATATTTGCTAATAGCTTCTTTGCCACTATCGTTAACACCACTGATTATATTTGCAAAAGGGAATGCTACATTTAATTCAACTTTTCCAATGCTTTGTCTGGCCATTATTTTAATGTGGATTGCAACGTATTTTTATAGGCAATATGCCAAGCCTAATTCAAGTAATAGCTGATTATGGAACTATCTATTGTAATACCTGTTTATAATGAAGAATACAATATCGGAATTGTATTCACAGCTTTAAAAGAAGTTCTGGAGCTTAAGTTGAAAACAAGTTGGGAAGTTATATTTGTTGATGACGGTAGTTCAGATAAATCGTGGGAGATAATTGAAAGATTGGCTCTAAACAATACACAAATAAAAGGATTCCGTTTCTCAAGAAATTTCGGTCATCAATATGCTTTAAAAGCGGGAATTGATCAGGCTCAGGGCAATGCAGTCATTTCGATGGATGCTGATATGCAACATCTACCAAGCCTTATTGAATCTTTTTATGAAAAATGGAGAGAAGGATATCAAATTGTAAATGCGATAAGAAAAGATACAAAAGGGGTAGGAGTTGCCAAGAAATTCTCTTCACATCTGTTTTACAAAATAATGAATTTTTTATCGGATGTTGAAATTGAAGATGGTGCATCAGATTTTAGATTACTGGATAGAAAAGTGGTGAATCAATTCAAGGAAATGAACGAGTATTTTTTGTTTATACGCGGCATTATTTCATGGGTTGGTTATAATAGCATAAGCATTCCCTATATAGCAGAAGAAAGATTCAGCGGCCAAAGCAAGTACACACTTAAGAAGATGATACGATTTGCCAAAGATGGCGTGATGTCGTTCAGTATTAAGCCATTACGCTTAGCTACTTTACTTGGTTTCATTATTTCAACCTTTGCATTTGCCTACATTGTATACGCTTTAGTGGCAAAATACATCTTACATGTTACAGGAATGGGCTGGGCATCCTTGTTAATTTCAATTTTATTGATAGGTGGAATTCAGCTCATTACTATCGGCATAATAGGAGAATATATTGGAAAAATATTTATTGCTTTAAAGCACCGACCACACTATATCATCAGCGACCATACAGAAAAGCCCCCAAATTCATGATTATACATACCAATAAAAAGCAGCTCAAACAACTTCTTATAGCTTTTGTCCTTTTAATTCCACTTTTTCTAATTAATATGCGCGAAGTTCACAATTGGGGTGATGACTTTGCATTGTATCTGCATCAGGCTAAGAATTTAGTGGAAGGAGATTCACCTCAGGAAACCGGCTTGATTTTCAATGATGATAATCCCATTATGGTTTCATCTGTTTCCATTGGTTTTTCCATTTTGCTGGCGCCCATTTATGCAATTTGGAAGGGAGAAATACTCTCTTTTACAATATATATGACATTTTATTTATTATTGGCTGCCATATCTATTCTGCTCTTTTTTAGAAAAAGATTTCCCTTTTGGTTGTCTCTTATTTTAATACTTCTTATTGTTTATAATCGATGGGTGCTCGTTTTTAAATATAACATACTATCTGATATTCCGTTTTTAGCTTTGTTATTTATCATGTTCAATCTGTATGAACAAAAATGGAAGAATGATTGGCTGAAATATATGATACTAGCTCTGCTAGCTGGTTTTGTCATATCTGTCCGAACCTTAGGAGTTGTATTTGTTCTTTCAGTGATAGCCATTACATTATATGAACTCATTTCTCATCGGCTGAAAAAGGGCACATGTGCCTTAGATGCAAGACAAAGAATGCTTCGTTTGTTTCTTTTTGCTGTTATCAGCATTGGTTTTTACAAGTTGTTGGATAACTTATTTTTTCCAAATCCAAAAGATGGATCTTATGTTGGCTACCTTCAGGAACACAATTTATGGGAAGTATTTACGCGACATATTCGTTATTACTATAACTACTTTGTAGGTTTCTTCCATACTTTTAAAATGCCTGCTGGTATTCACACATTCAATATTATTGTGTTTTCTGCCTTTACATTAGGTGGTTTTGTTGTGAAAATATTTAGAAAAATAGAAATAGCGGATTTTTTCTTTATTGGATTCATATTGGTCGTATTCGCTTATCCGGCTAACCCCGGTTTTAGATATTTGCTTCCTCTGGTTCCTCTGGTTTTTCTTTATATGGTTGAGGGATTTAGATTTCTGGCTAAAAACTTGAAAATCAAGAAAGAGTATGTAATTGCCTATAGCTTTTTCATTTTATTGCTTGCTCAGTATGAACCAGGCATTGCTCGTATGTCAAGACCTGAGAAACTGAAGCCTATATATGGCCCCCAATTACCAGAGTCAATTGACGTATTCGATTATATCAAGGAAAATACAGCCGATACTTCTGTTTTTGTGTTTATCAAGCCAAGAGCCCTTTCATTATATACTGATCGATATTGCCTGGCAAATAACAAAAAACAACGAGATGCCGATTCGTTGGATTATATCTATAAAAAATACCATGTAGACTATTTATTAGAGAATTTCAATGAAATCAGAGATTCTGCCATGCAAGTGTATATTGAAAACTATGGCTATAAACTAGAGGTTGTTTATTTCAACGAGCATTTTCGACTCTATAAGTTTAAAGAGTAGTCTCTTTTAAAGCTTTCTTTCTTGATTTTAATAGTATTGCTGTTAGAAACACGAAAATTTCACCACTTAAATACCATAATCGGCTGATAATGGAAATGCTGCCGGCAATTTCTAATGGAACTCCTGACTTGTGTAGTACAAAAGTGATAATTCCTTCTCGAACACCTAAGCCTCCCGGAATAATAATAGCCAACATTCCTGCTGTTGCAGCTAATGGAAATAACAAAAACAATTGGAAATCGATAGGAGTGCTCATGGCCTTGGTTAGAAACAGAAAACCCAATCCCCAAAAAGACCACATCAGGCTATATATTAATATTGATTTTATTGTTTCTTTAAAACCAAGTAAGGGAATCTCAAGATTTTTCTTGAGCACTTTCGACAATATCATTGAAATTATTCTATGAATATACTTGTTATGTAAAAACAAGATTATCAATAAAGAAGATCCTATTGCCAAAAGTATAAGTTCAGTCGAATCCTGAATGAAAAACAAGGGAATACAGCCAATGGCAAGTCCTACCCAAAAGGCTACGAATTGTGCTTTCAACGACACCAAAGGTGTTAACTTAAGAGATGGACCCTGTAATGAAATATATCCAGCACGACCTAAAATGATCATGACTTTTCCGGGAATATATTTTGTAAAAATAGCAATCCCTTCTGATATTAATGAACTTGGATAAGTTGTTGAAACCTGATGCTTGAATAAAAGATTTTTCCATGCAAATGGAGAAATCAAAAATCCAGACCATAAAAGAAGCAAGGAAACTATTAAATAGGCGTAATCAAATTCGATACCCTCAAAATTGAAATAATCGAAACGATAAAGATAATAGACTAAAAAAGCTATTGATAAGTAAATCAGAAAATTAAAAAGAAGTTTAAACCTCTTCATAGAGCTTTATTAATACTTATAGAGTTTTTGATTATCGCCAATATCCATCCACATGGCAAAAAATAAACTTTGCAGGCCAGTTATGAGCAAAAAAGCAGCTATAAACATAACACTTATGCTAACTGATTCGCCAGGTCGGAAAATAATTGGAATCATATACAGCAAAACGGGGATGAATGCAGTTAGTAGTAAGAATCCGAGGTTGTACAATAGAAAAAGTGGATGAAAGTCCCTGAATAAATATTTCACCCATAAACGTCTTCCAAATGAACGTAATAAAAGCCACGAAATGCTTGGTATTACGCGCATCGGGCGCATTTTTGATTGCTCACCAACATTGTAAATGGGCTTAATCCCTACTTCTTTCAAACTACAGCTTGCAATATTCAAGCGAACCAAAAGATCGTTAGGCATGCCATAACGTTTATATATTTTGTATAGCTTAATCTGGTTTAATGCACTTTTTGAGATGGCTGTAAAACCTGTTTGTGTATCGGAAATATGCCAGTAACCGGAGGCAATTTTCGTTAAAATAGATAAAGTAGCATTTCCAAAAAAGCGGGTTCGAGGTACAATCAATGAAGCCGTAGGGTGCTTTAATCTATTTCCTTTAACGTAATCGACATTTTCTTCAACTACAGGGCTGATGATATCAATCAACTCTGCAGGATCCATTTGTGCATCTCCAGCCATCACTGCTGTGCAGTCTATTTCATGGTCTTTACACCATTTATAACCCCTGGCAATAGCTCCTCCAACACCTGTATTGACCAAATTATTTATCAGGATAATTCTATCGTTGTCTTCGTCATCATTTACAACTTCAGATGGGGCAAAATAATTGATTTCCTCAGCATTTAACTTTTGAATCATTATATCAGCCTGACTGTAAACACTTTCTTCAATTAATGACTTTGGATTAAGCAGTGGTCGTTTGTCTGAATCTATAAGGTAGTTTTGAACAACCTGAGCAGTTTGATCTGTTGAACAATCGTTAACAATAATGATCCGATCAACATAATCAGGCATTTGATCAATGACTAATTTAATTTGTATTTCTTCGTTGTAAGCAGGTACTACAACTGCTATGGATTTGTTTTTATACATTTAAATACAATGAAGCTATAAGCTGTGAAAAACTAGAATTTAAGAAACAAAGATAATATTTTGAGGTATTGATATGATTCACTTACGTTTTATTCGGCACGAAACTCGATATTATTTTGCTCAGCCATACCCATTTCATACACATATTCTTTCACTTTCTCAGTCCATACTTTTGGTGAATGTTTCTTTGAAAAGGTTGAATAGGGAATAGGCTTGGCTATTTTTACCTTTATTGTTTTGTTTCGTTTATTAAACATTTCATGAGGGAGCAAGGCTAATTCAATATTTAGTTTAATAAAAATGGCTCTTCGCAATAGGTTAATAGCGTAAAACAATCGTGAATTCCTGCCATAAAAATAAAAAGGTACTAAATTTCGTTTATGTGCAACCGCACGACTGACCAAGCTTTTTCGCCATTCTCTATCCTGAATCTTTCGCTTGTAATGACGTGATACTTCACCAGCAGGGAAATGGGTTACAGCAACATCCGATTTGAAAACATTTTCTAATTCAGTAATTCCGTCTTTTGACGTTTGTCCGTAGGCATTTACCACAGCTACATAGGGCTTAAGGTTAGGAACAAATTTGAATGCATCGTTACCTATTCCTTTAAAATTACCATAATGATCTAAAACAATTTTTGAAATGATCATTCCATCCATTACACCAAATGGATGATTCGCAAAAAAGATGTTTCGGGAATCTTTAGGCATATTTTCTATCCCAATAACTTCTAATTTAATATTAAATATTTCTATTAGTTTGTTTTGGAATGATACACCCTCAAGACCTTGACATTTATCTAATATATCATTGATTTTATCCTCATAAATAATTCTCTTAATGATATTGATCATAAATTTAGGTAAACGCTTAAGCGCTTTTATATTACCCTCTTTTATTTCCTTTTCTAAGTCGATATACTTCATAAATAACCCTAAGCCTTGTTTAAATTGCGGCAACACAATCCAAATTTGGATGCAAATATAAGCTATGGAATATTGATATTACTATAATTGCAATTTGACATTATATTCTCAAAATTCAACAATAATATTTGAGATAGTTCTGTATTGGTCTAGTTACATAGAATAGGAATTATGTAATTAAAGACAGAGATTCCAATTTTTCAGTCCGACTGGCCAGCTACCGTGTGGACACAAAATTTCCATAACTATTTTATTAATTAATACGTTTGTTTCAAAAACCATGAGAGAATCACTTTTCGAATCAAATTTCACAGGTATTTTTAATGACAAACGTTTAGATAAACGAGGAAATATTGTAAGTTCATTGGTCAAAAAGGGTCAAAAATGCCCAATTAAAAGTATGACAAACAATGAAGCAGAGCAGAAAGGTTTTTATAGATTTCTTATGAATGAGGAAGTTGCTGAAGATAAGCTTATACAGGAATTAACACAACGCTGTAGTTCTAATGTTTCAGGTCGCCATGTTCTGGTAATACAAGATAGTACCAACTTTGGATTAAGTAAACACCGAAAGCATTTAAAACCTAATAGTGGACTGGGTTTAGTGGGTAACAAAAAAGGCCTTGGTTTTTTAGGTCATTGTTGTTTGGTCATGGATTCAAATGATTGTACTATGCTAGGTTTTTCTGATATTCATCTTTGGCATAGAGAAAAAGACAAATCGAATAATACAACAAGAATTTATAAGACCCAGCATATAGAAGAAAAAGAGTCATACAGGTGGATTCGTTCAGGTTTAAAAAGCAAAAAGTTACTTGAACAAGCGAAAAATATTACAATTATAGAAGATCGTGAAGGAGTTATTTATGAACAATTTTGCATTCTTAAAGATGACAAAACAGATTTACTGATTAGGAGTAGAGATAATAGAAGGATCTCTAATGGCACTCGGTTGTATGACGCATTATCATCAGAACAACTGGCAGGGATACACAAAATAAAAGTAGAGGGTGATAAGCGAAAAAATATAGAGGAAAGGATCGCAACTTTGGAGGTTAGGTACACAAAAGTTGAAATAAAGAAACCCAATGGAAAAATATCAAAGGAATTACCTGAACAATTAGAAGTATTTGCTGTAGAAGCAAAAGAAGTTGGAAGTACGAAAGAAGATGCTATAAAATGGCGAATACTGACTACACATAAAGTTTCATGCTTTGAAGAAGCAATAGAAACAATTAATAAGTATAAACAAAGATGGTATATTGAACAAGCGTTCAGGTTGCTTAAAAAGCAAGGTTTTAAAATAGAAGATACTGAATTAACATCTGGTTGGGCAATCAGGAAGCTAACAATACTATTACTAAATAGTGTGTTAAGGACAATGCAGCTACTCTTAGCATATAAGAACAAGAATAGTCAACCACAGGATGAAGTTTTTAATAAAGAAGAGCAAAAGTGTTTGAATAGTCTGCTGATAAAGCTTGAACAAGAAAGAACTCAAGTTGAGAACAAGTGTGACAGTAAAAGGCTGTCATGGGCAACTTGGATAATTGCTAGATTAGGAGGATGGAAGGGAAATGTGAAGCAAAGACCACCTGGTCCCATTACTCTAAAAAGAGGCCTAGATCGTTTTGATTTAATATTTGAAGGATGGAAAATTGCAAATCAATAATTGTGTCCACACGGTAGCGACTGGCCAGGCAGGCATATGAAGCCACAGGATATAATTTTTGACTTTTGAGATCGCCTCACTTCTACAAATGTTTAAGTTTCAAGCTTAAACCAGAGTTGTGTTTAGCATACAGAGGGAGTGTAAATCAAACTCTGTCTGGTTATAATTTCCTTTAATTTCAAATTTATAATAATATTCATAATGCTGTTGTAATGTTGGTAACTTTTAGCTTTAGCGTTTAAAAAGTTATCAATATTTCAATGGCTTTGGTT
>JABINZ010000245.1 GCA_018698135.1 Bacteroidota bacterium | reverse complement strand
CTTTCGTTTATTAATTGCACTTAAACGCACTTCTGGTTATAATTTAACAATCAATATTATAGTTTTTTTCATATCTTGCAAGATGAAATAAATTTTGACACATGAAAAGATTATTTAGCCTGATTGCAGGATTTGTTATTGCTATATCATTTAATTACACATTAGCTCAAACCTATTGTACGCCAACATTTACAGGTGCTGGCACGGCCTCCAGTTTTTATACGCATATTCTCAATTTTTCTTTTGGCGAAATTAACAGAACCTATGCTGCGCCATGGAGCCAAACAAGTCCTATTTATTATGACTATTATTATGTCACTTCACCTTTAGTTAAAGGGCATACATATCCTCTAACTATTACCTTGGGGAATGGCGGAAATACACAAACTTTTTCTATTTGGATAGATTTTAATCAAAATCAAATATTTGAAAATAGTGAAAGACTTTACACGCAAACGGATAATGCCAATGTGGGTGATCATATTTTAAGAACTTCAATTTCAATTCCTGCAAATGCTCTTTTGGGTCAAACCCGGTTGCGTATTGGAACAATAATAGGAACCAATGCACCCGATCCATGTACCAATGGAGGAACGTTAACATCCCAACATTTTCAGGATTATACAGTGAATATAATGAATCCCAATGTGCAATCATTTGTTTCGACTTCCACCTATCAAACTATTTATGATGAGGTAACGGCTTCTAGTATCGATAATCAAATATTGAGAATTGAGGTAAACACCAATACAGACGGAACCTTAAGTCCACTTGATTTGGATTCTTTTTATTTTTCTACTTTGGGCACAACAAATCCGGCTGAAATAGGCAGTGCTAAATTGTATTATACAGGCAAAAGCCCGGAGTTTTTAACCACAACCCAAGTAGGAAGTACCGTAAACAATCTGGGAACCTATTTTAGTGTTGCTTCCAAACAAAAGCTTGAGCCAGGTAAAAACTATTTTTGGCTAACATACGACATCAAGGCCACAGCCATTATTGGCAATGTAATGGATGCTCGTTGCAATGGAATTTACGTAACGACAAAAAGATTTCCCAACACCATTGATCCATACGGATCAAGAACTGTTGGCTATTGCATTTCGAAAGGGAATAAAAGCAATTTTGTATACGTCAGAAGAGTAACAATTGGTTCTATTAATAATGGCATTACCTATTATAGTGGAACGGGTTATACAAATTATACAGCCTTACAGACTACACTTTATAAGGGACCTTATCATTATGTTTCTGTTGAGTCGGGTAATGGTGTAAATACATATTACACACGTGCATGGATTGACTTTAACAGGGATGGTGTTTTTGATCATCCGAGTGAATTGGTTTTACACGACAGTATAATGGTAGCCAGTGCAACTAACCCAAATTATGGACCTGTTTTCGATAGTTTCATGATACCTCTAAATGCTCCAGTTGGCCCAACAAGGATGCGGGTTATCAGTCATTATAATCCGGTTAATCCACCTTTCAGGTTTCCAGGCATTCCTTGTGAAAACCCATTAGAAGTTGGCGAAGTAGAAGATTATACCATAATTATTGCCGATTCGGGGCAAACTGTTCCCGACTTTTCCAGCAATATTGCTTGTTTCGGAAATCCTACTATTTTCAACGACAAATCCTATACTTTTGGGGTTAATTATCCTGTGAGTGAATGGATTTGGGACTTTGGCGATGGAGACACTTCTCACGCAAAAAGCCCACAACATACCTATGTAAATCCCGGTATTTATACCGTGAAGTTGCAAGCTCGTACCAATAAAACAGCTGCTGTATGGGCCAGTGTAGAAAAAACGGTAAAAGTAAATAAACCGATTGCTAATTTTAGCTGGAATAATGTGTTGTATCAAACACCAATTACCTTTTTAGATGAAACCTCAGGCGGATTGCCTACCAAATGGTATTGGGACTTTGGAGATCCATTATCAGGTTTTAACAATTATTCAAATGCGAAAACACCAAATCATATTTTTGATTTAGTTGGCTCCTATAAAGTAACATTTATTGTTACGACAGATGGTGGTTGTAAAGATACCGTCAACAAAACAATTTATATCGATAGCGTTCTTGTTCCTGTTGCTGATTTTAGTGCATCAACTTTTAATCCCTATTATAATCAAGATGTGGATTTTGTTGATCAATCAGTTTATTTTCCATCCACTTATGAATGGAAAATATCTCCACATTATTTTCAATTCAAGAATGGAACAACTGCCAGTGATCAAGACGTTACCTTATCTTTTGATAGTATTGGCATGTATAGCATAAAGCTAGTAGTTGAGAATTATAAAGGAAGCGATTCTATTTCACGTCTTATTGATGTTAAAGATTATTCAGTTCCTGTTGCAGAGTTTGCAGCAACTCCAACCAATGTCAAAGCGGGTCAACTGGTTTCTTTTCTGGATCAATCGGTTAACGATCCAAATCAGTGGGAATGGATATTTGGAGATGGAGACACCATGCAAGATCAACACCCTAACCATTCCTACAAAAATATTGGGAATTACACAGTTTCGATGGAAGCATCTAATCAGGCTGGAACAAATAAGATCACAAAAACAAACTACATTCAGGTTACCAACGAGTATGAGCTTTGTAATGGTGATGCACCAAGTAGTAGCTTATTCAGTGGATTAATTTTTGATTCAGGTGGGAAAAATGCAGGATATAAAAATAATTCTGATTGCGGATTCCTGATAAATCCGGAATGTACAGGACCCATTACATTAACTTTTTACTTTATTGATTACGATGTAAACGATTACCTGGAGATATATGATGGAATGGATGCAACAGGCAAGAAACTCTTTAGCGGACCAGGTTTTTCAGGTACCGTTAAACCGAGTCCTATTACTGCCGTTTCGGGTTCTATGTTTATCCGTGAAATAACAGATGGTGCGGTTGTTACTCCTTCTACAGGCTTTGGTGCTTCATGGAATGCTGTTCCAAATATTGCTCCTGTTGCTATAATCAAAGCAGACACAATCGGCTACGAAAAAGGACCCATTACTTTTTACAATGGAACTATTTTAGGAGCACAAAACACATATGTATGGGATTATAACAACGATGGTATTTATGAAGATTCCGTTGGTATTAACAATGGAAAAGATGGCTATTTTAAGTTTGATTCTGTAGGTTACTATACAGTAGCTATGCATGCCACTAATTGTGCTGGCTCAGATGTAACCTCCCATAACATTCACATACTAAAACCAATTTATCCTCCGGTAGCCGATTTTACATCAGATAAAGATACGGTCACAGAAGGCGAACGTGTTTATTTCAGCGATCTTTCAACTAATGGACCCAGCAGCTGGAAATGGGAAATAAAGTTACCCAACTATTCTGCTACGGCATATTTTGCTGAAGGTACTTCTGATACTTCACAAAATCCGGTCATTGAATTTTATGGCATTGGAACATTTGATGTAAGCCTGACTTCAACTAACAAAAAAGGGAGTAGTACAAAAATTACAAAAAAGAAATACATTGTTACAGTTGCTATTGGTGCCATGGGAACCTGGCCTTTTGAACTGAATGCCCCTGCAGGCAGACTTTTCGATGGTGGTGGTCCAAATGGAGATTACCTAAACAATGAAAATTACTACAAACTTTTAAAGCCATGTGCCGAAGTAGTTTATTTGCGATTTAATACTTTCAATTTTGCAGCCGGTGATTTTGTCAGGGTATATGATGGACAAGACAATACAGGAATTCCATTACATCCCGGAAATGGATTTACATCGGGAGCTCAGCCAAATCCATTTGTGACATTGGTTGCAAAAAGTGGAATGATGTATATTGAAGAAGTGACCAATTCAATTGGAACAGCCGCAGGATTTGCTGCGGATTGGTTTATTGATCCCATACCCGAACCTGTTGCATCTTTTGTGGTTCCAGATACTGCATATACTGGAGGTTCAATTACGCTATTTGAAAACAACTCTACGGGATTAATTGATCATTATTATTGGGATTATGACTTTGATGGAACTTTTGATGATTCAACCAATTATCATGGTGAATTTTCATTTAGCATTCCTAAAACCCAGTATGTACAATTGATGGTGTCAAATTGTGCTGGTGCACATTATGTTTCGAATGATTTTCCAGTAATAAGTCCGAGTACAAAGCCTCAGGCAGAATTCACTGCCGATCTTTTCAGGGCAGATACTGCTGATATTATCACTTTTGAAGATCAATCACTATATGGACCTAATACATGGAACTGGTTGTTTAGTCCGTCAAAAGGCAAAGCCGTCTCATCATATGGAACAAACTATCCAAAAGCACATATCAAGTTTGATTCGATTGGGCAATATTCAGTTACATTGAAAGTCAGCAATACTTTTGGACAAGATAGTATGGTAAAAGCAAATTATATTACCATTTTTGCTTATTGCCGACCTTTTGCAGGAAGTTTATTAGCTGATTTTGGAATACGAAGAGTTGTTTTAGCCCAAATAGATAATAAAAGCGATTATGGTACTTCTCCTTTCCAGGATTTTACAACAGGAACAGCTGCAACACTTGAATTGGGCGGATCCTATCCTTTCAATATTTCAAGCCCCACAAATACCAATAACTACGCATACTCAAGGAAAATTTGGATAGACTATAATCAAGATGGTGTGTTTTCTGAACCCGCTGAACTGGCTATTTATCAACCAAATAATCAGGATGCAGAATGGTTTGATACAATTAGAGTGCCTGCAACAGCCATGTTAGGCCAAACCAGAATGCGTATCTCTTTTAATATTGCAGGTTTTGCTAATAATCCTTGTGGCACCAGTCAAATTGGTGAATATGAAGATTATCGCATTTATATTACAGAAGACAAAACACCTCCAATTATTGAATTAATTGGCAGCAAAACAGCATTTGCAGAGATTGGCTATCCTTATACAGATAAGGGAGCAATTGCTTATGATGTAGTTGATGGTGACCTTTCATCCAGTATTGTTGTGAGTGGGTTTGTTGATACAACAGTTGCTTCTACCTCACTTCCCTATTATTTGAGATTCAATGTGGAAGATGCGAAAGGAAATAAAGCCAAGGAAGTAGTTCGCGAAATATGGGTAACCAATGACAAAACACCTCCAGTAGTTAGCTTAATTGGTACTAATCCTATGGAAATTGAGGTTTATCAGGCATTTATTGATCCTGGAGCAACTGCAATTGACAACAGGGATGGAGATGTTTCGTCCAGTATTATTGTTCAGCATAATATAGACACAAGCCGTGTGGACTCCTATAATGTGGCCTACACAGCTTATGACAGCTGGGGAAATAATTCGCAAACGGTTAGCAGAAAAGTTGTTGTGGCAGATAAGTTAGCACCAATGATTATACTCAACGGTCCTGATACTTTAGCCCTACCAATAGGAGGCACATTAACGGATCCGGGTGCAGTTGTCATAGATAATTATTATAAAGATGTGCAGCTGTTTACAACAAATAATGTGAATGTAAATAAAGAAGGATGGTATTTTATCCGTTACAATGCTACTGATGCATCGGGAAATAAAGCTGACGAAGTTCGAAGAGTGGTTAAGGTTGGAGATCCGATTTCTATCTACGAAGAGTATCTGTTTAATTATGTAAGCATATATCCGAATCCGGCCCAGGGAACAGTTAATATCTCGCTAAACCTATCGTCACGAGAAAATGTTGACATCATTGTTTTCAATTCAGTAGGAAAAATTATGGAAAGGGTTGAACTTAAAAATACAACGTCCACTATTCTTCAAATACAAGTGAATGATTATGCTGAGGGAATTTATTTTGTCAAGACTTTCTTCAATAATAAAGTGGTTACGAACAAGCTTAGTGTAGTGAAATAAGCTATTCGTTTTATCGTTGAAAACATTTGCAGCTCCAAAATCAAACAGATTAGGAGCTGCAATTTGCCAATCAGGATAAATTGATTATGAAAAAAGACAATGCTACTCCATTAAAAAAAGCCATTCAGGATTTCATTGACTATTATGACCTACGCTATAAATTCGATGAACGTTCTATTCTTGAATCCTGGGAAGAGATAGCTGGGAAAAAAATATACAAACATACCGAGGACATTAATCTCAACGGTTCACAGCTTTTTATTAAAGTGAAATCATCTGTAGCCAAGCAGGAACTTCTGTTTATGAAAAACAGGCTCATGGAACTCATAAACAGAAAAATGGGCAAAGAAGTGGTAAAAGAAATTATTGTTTTATAGAGAAAAAATTACAAATATGGTTAACACAACACTATTTAGTTATTTTGATAAAGGTATTAAAGCTATTCTTTTAATTCTCTTTTTATCAGCAATGGGCGTTTTTCAGTTGAGTGCTCAAACAAATTCATTATTGGCAGGAGAAATAACCTGGTTTAATGCTGGTCATGACTCATTTATTGTGAAAATGGATTTGTATAGGGATTGCAATGGTGATGATTTTGATTCTGTTAAAATTGATGTTAAATGTGAATCCACTGGACAATTAATCACCAGTTTACATATAGCACGTCCAAATCCTGTTGACATTACCCCAACTTGTGCAACCATTAATCCTGACCAGTGTACGAGATGTTCTGATCCAACTTGCTCGTTCCCTTTTGGTTATGAGCGATTTTCTTATTCTTCATTATTGGATCTGAGCTCAACTGCTTGTTGTGAAATTAGACTGGAATATACAGATTGTTGTCGCAGTTTGGATATTAGCAATGGAGGTCAGGGAACTGATTTTTACACCTATTCCATCTTTAATAGATGCTTGCCTGAAGGAGATAATTCCCCCCTATTTACCATGTCAAGTTTAGCGATGATTCCAATCAATTATGAAGCTATGATCTATTCCTATGGAAATGATCTAGATATGGACTCGAATGGTCTACCAATGGATTCTTTTAGCTATGAAATTGCAAGCCCTTTAATGGCAGGAGCTCCTGTCGTTTACAATGGACTCTTTGAATTCTCCAAACCCATTTCTTTTGATGGTTTTCCCGACACCTCCCTTCCTTATCCACAAGGATTTCATGTGAATCAGTATCTTGGCGATATTCATTTTATGCCTCGTATGGTGGAAACTGCTATCATGGCTCTTAAGATAAAGCAGTTTCGAAATGGACAATATACTGGAGAGATTTTGCGTAATTTTTATGTGAATTTTTACAGTTTGCCAGGTAATTACACACCTGATTTAAATGATGATGGGATTTATAAAGAGGTTTTGCCGGACTCAACTGTAGCATTTTACATGACAACTTTTGATACCGATACCAATGATATTGTTAGTTTAATTTTTGAACCCGCTTTTCCAAACAGTGTATATCAGACGAATAGTGGCGAAACTGGCGTTAAATGGCCAAGCGCTAGCGTTGCATGGACTCCTTCTGAAATTTATATAAGTCAGTTTCCATATACATTTAAAATGACAGCAAAAGATAACTTTTGTCCTATCAATGCCTCTGTTACCAAAGAGTTTGAGATTATGGTTTTGGATCCGAGTGGAATAAATGAAAGCAGCAAAGGACGTTTCTATATTTATCCAATTCCATCTAAAAAATCTGATGTAATTTCTATACGAGGAATTTCAAGTGAATTTGTTTGCAAAATCAGAGATTTACAAGGGCGAGTTTTGATTAGTGAAAAAATATCTCCTGCTCACAACCAGATTGAATATCGCAATTTAGCTGCTGGTATTTATCTGATTGAATTAGTTTCGGAGAATGCCATTTATCACAAGAAGTTTTTGATTAGATAGGTAGGTTTTCAATATCTAATCCGGGAATATCGGGCAAACTCCCTTTTAAGGCTTCTTTTGTAGCAGCTTTTCCTTCTTTGTCGCATTTTGCAATGGTGTCGTTTATTGCAACTACTAACTTTTGCTCTAATTGCTTTTTTTCAGAAGGAAGCAACATGTTTTCGTTCAATTCAATTTTTTTAATTTTCTTGGCGGCAGTAGCATAAACTGTAATGAGCCGATCTTCTGTCTCGTGAATGATCTCAACAAATTGAAGCCGCTGCTTTACGTCCTTCATTTTATCCTTTATTTCTGAAAACTTTCCTATCAGTTTGAATGCATCGAACATAGTATTGTATTTCTGCAAAAATACAATAGACTTCTTTATTCTTTTATATATAAAATCTTTTTAAGCTGGCCTTGCTCAGCTGTTTTTTGCAAATAATATATTCCTTCAGGAAATGATGAAATATCTATCTGTTGGCCTGATATGACTGCTTTTTTCAGAATTAGTTTTCCATTATTATCAAAAATTGAGATATCAATTTTGATTTGACCTGCTGTTTGTATTTCAAAAATGCCATGATTTGGGTTAGGGTATATTTCCAGTCTTGGTTTTTGCATATAATGATTTGTAGATGCAGGTATTACCAAGTCATAAAGCTTGAATAAGAACATGTCAAAACTACCAATAGGAGTCAAGTTAGATCCTCCAAAACTTGCACCTCCGGAATATTCACCTCCAATATAGATTGCACCCTTATGGGCTACGGCAATAGAATTTCCCAGGACATGGTTGATTCCTGTACTAACTCCGAAATCACTTGCCCAAACAAATTCACCATCAATGGTATAACAACTTACATAGGAGTCCCGACTACCCATACAGTTTAGGGTTGTGTCTCCAATATCCAAGCTTTGCCCGAAAACACCTATTGTATATACTCTGCTATCTTTGATGGTAATAGAATTTCCTTCATTTGCAAATCCTCCTGTAAATATATCGACCCATTCTATATTTCCATTTTCATTAAATTTCACAATATATGCATCTGATAAACCTAAAGCAGTGAGCGTAAGACTTCCAAAGGTGACAGCTCCACTAAACTTTCCCGTTAAATAGATATCACCACCTGAACAGGTAATTGTTTTGCTTTCCAATTCACCACTACTGGCATCATTTACTGCCCATATAATATTTCCATTCAAGTCATACTTTGCGACCATCAGGTCAGATGGCCCTAGGGTGCTTAAGTGTATACCATCAAATGCTGCATTTCCATCAATTCTTCCCGTAATGTAAAAATAGTCCTGATCAGCTGCAATACCATAGGCGCGATCATTATTAAGACTGCCACCATTCACTGTCCAATTATTATTGCCATTTTCATCATAGCATGCAACATAAATGTCATTTCCTCCTGAAGAAATCAAATCACCTGAGGGAAAAAAAGCAGTGTCGGAATAATAGCCTGCAACTAATAATTTGTTATGTGTATATGCAATAGCATAGCCGGCATCATCTCCACTTCCACCAATTCTATTCACCCATATATATTCCCCTTTGGTATTGAGTTTGGCAATATATCCATCATTTGCTCCATAGGGGGATAGGTTTATATGATCAAACCCATAAGGACTATTGAAGTATCCTGTTAAATAAATATTATTGTTCTCATCAATTGCTATCGTTCTATCCTTTTCCCAACTCGCTTTTCCTGCTAGTATTCTGATCCAAATTAATTGACCATCTTCTGTATATTTTGCCAGATAGTCTTCTTCGGCTCCGACTGCTTTTATAGATGTATCACCGAAATACCCGACATTAACAAACTTGCCTCTAATCAGAACATTATTGTCATTATCGATTGCGATTGCATAGCCATGATCCCAACTATTTCCGCCACCTTGTAATGCCCATTTCCATTCTATATTTTGAGCTTTTGCAGCAGAAAATAAAAGTGCAAATGTCAATATGATTTTAATTGTTTTCATTGGTTATATTTTCAAGCAATTTCTTAAATCATCCAGGGAGTCACAACTCTGAATTCTAATTGTAAAACAGGCTTATCATTAAATGCAGTATCAACCAATATAGTTTGTTCAGTAATAAATACTTTAAGATTATCTCCAAAACGGACGGCTTCTTTTATCCTATTATTACTTTGAACAACTGTATGAGTAAGTCGACCAACAAAATGGAACCAACCACCATACAAGTGAAGATTGTTATCATAAGCTTTGATATGATATACCTCTGCCTCTCTTTGATAATTAATTCCCATTTTACTAAGTAGTTTAAGAAATTCAGGCGTATATATTTCATTTCTAGAGACATTAAAGTTTTCACAATATGAACAACTGCATTGTTCCACACAATAATTATTAATATTTCCATATGCAATCAAAGTCGCTTGCTTGTCATATTGAAAATTATATTTTTGGAGAGACATTATTTCCATCATTTTATTCTGATTTATAATCAAAATTATAAATTAATCTTTTTGTTGTCAATCAGTTAATTTGCTCAATTTTGAGTAGGTAGTATTACGCAATAAAAAGCAGGTGCCTTTAGCCAACACCTGCCTCAAATGAAAAATCAACTTACCTTAAAACGTTTTTACCTGCAATGAATTTCCCTTGCTCTTTGCTAATATTATGTAAACGTCATTCGTAAATTGAGATAGCTCCATTTTCGTATTATTTATATAGCACTTTTGAGCATAAAAAGCTCTTGTTTGTTCTCACTTTTAGTATATAAAATCCTATTGGCATATTCAGGGATCTCATGTCAACTATGACTTTGTTGGCATTAATAATTTCATGATAAACCAACTTTCCCTTCAAATCATATAAATTGATTTCTTCTGCCTTCAAGTTTCCTAATCCCTCTATTGTAATGCTTGAATATGTTGGATTAGGATAAACAGAAAGAGTCATTTGTGAATAATCATTAATAGAACTGCCAATAACATAAACAACATCTGATGTCTTTTGACATCCCTTATCACTGCTAATGACCACTTTGAAATTGCCAGATTTTGAAACAGTCATCGTTTTTGAAGTAGAAGAAGGAATGATCTGATTATTTCTATACCATTGGTATGAAGGGGCGTCACTAGCTGTTAATACATTTCCATTGACAGTAATTGTTGGTTTTTCAGGGAGTTGGTTTACAACTACCTGGACATCTCGTGATTGGTGATTACAGGATTTGTAAGTCATTTCAACATGATAGATTCCTGATGTACTGACAACAATATCGTGAGTTAACTCTCCATTTGACCATAAATAGGTGTCGTAGGAATTTTGTGAGCCTAATAATACACTTCCTCCTTCGCAGAATATAGTGTCGCCAACAATTCTAAGATCTGGACGTAATTTGGTAACCCCATAGCTACTTGATGTGCCCATGCATCCATCATTGTCGCTTACTGTTAAATTGATTATTTCCGTATTTTTTACAACGATTTCTTTTGTTGATTCTCCACTTGACCATAAATAGGTTGCATATCCATCCGGTGCAATGAATTTTACACTGTCGTCACCACAAAATTTTAGTTCTCCAATAACGGTAAGGACGGGATTAATAACAGGACAATAGGTGATTTTTCGGATGGTATGATTATCCATATCTGCGATATACATGCTTCCGTTTGGGCCGAATGTCAATCCTTTGGTTGTTTTAAAGCGTGCATTTGTAAGTGTTCCATCTGCCGACCCACTTTGGAAAAGACTGCCAGCATATAAACTCGACCCACTACCTGTTGGGCTGGAATAGGCATGTTTAATCATATTGCCTTCCGTGAAATAAAAGGTTTTTGTGCTTCCTTCTATTTTGTATACTAATTCCATTGGATAATTTGCCGTAAGGATGGTGGGCTCCTTGCTTACTGTTGATCCGTCTATTCTTCTTGTTTGCTTGTTTCCATAATCTAATACATAGAGTAAGCTATTGTATTGGAACAAACCTGTTGGGCTGCTAAATTGCGCTACAGTAGTTGCATCGCCATTTGCTTTTCCTGTAACACCTGCTTGACCAGCAAAAAGAGAAACTGTTCCGGATGCGTTTATTTTTCGGATAACATGATTGCTATGATCACTCACATAGATATTGCCAGCAGCATCAACTTCCAAATCAATTGGATTATTGAATTGTGCTGTTCCAGAATTACCTTCAGCATAACCTGAGTAAGATTTGTAATTAGGAGTGTTTACTGTGTACTTCCCTGCAAATACACTAACGACCTGAGGTGTTGATTCATCTACATAGGCACTTATTTTGCGAATCACATGATTTTCATAGTCTGCTACATAGATTTCGTCATTTGGACCAACTGTAATACCATGCGGTGAGTTGAATTTTGCTTGAGTTCCATTTCCATTCATAAAACCAGCTGTTCCTGCAATACCAGCTCGTATCATTACTTTGTTATCATATGCCCTGACCATGGTAATTGTATGATTACCCATTTCAGAAATCCACATATTTCCTTTGCTATCAAAGGCCATGTCGTAAGGCTGGTTAAGTTTTGCAGACAACCTATTTACAGCAGTTGTTGTGGCCCCTGAAGTTTCAGGAGTACCAATATAGGTTACTACATTCTGAGAGTAGACTACAGCCAATAAGGCTGCCAATAAAATAGTAAGAATTCCTTTTTTCATTTTTCTTTGTTTTATTGCATTCAAAATTATACCTATGAATGACCAGATTCAATCGGGTAAATGACTGAAAATTGATTACGTAATTTTACGTAGTATAAAAAATGAGGAAAAGTAACAGATACTTATCTTGCCAAGGGTAGTCGTCCGATTTACAAAAAAGTATTGCCTTTCATCTGTTTATAATTGTTTTTTAGTTGTCAGATGGAACTCGCATTATAATCATTCCCATGTGTGTGAAATTTTTACTCATGCTTGTTTCATATTATTCTAAAAACATTACTTGAATTCCTGTTTTCAATAATTTCTTAAAAGTTACTAAGTCTTCTTTATTTTCAGTTTCATAATGCATTGGAACTACTATTTCAGGTTTAATTTTATTTATTAATTCAGCTGCTTTTTCTGCATTCATGCATAATTTATCCCCGCCAATTGGAATCATGGCAAGCTTTATTTTTCTTAGCTGATTCAGCTCTGGGATATAATCGGTATCTCCAGCATGATATATCCGTAAATCATTGTTTAAAGTCAAAAGATAACCCACATTCTGTTTTGATTTCGGATGTGCTTTTAATCCCAATAATACCGACTGTTGATTATAGGCTGGAACAGCTTGGCAGCTGAAGTTGTCAAAATCCAGAAAATCCCCCGGAACTACTTCTTTAATGGTGTATGTATTTTTTGACATCTTTTTGGAAACGGACCTAGGGCATATGATAATCGTCTCAGCTTTACTAATTTTCTGTATATCCTTTATGGAGAAATGATCTAAATGCGCATGGGTAAGAAAAATATAATCCGCCTTGAGTGTATCTGTGATAACGATAGGATCTATATAAATTACCATTCCATTTGCTATTAGTTTAAAAGCTGAAGGCAAAAAATCAACTCCATTGCTATTGATTGTTCCACAGGAAGATAACTCTACATTTGTGTCCAAAACAATCTTCTCTGGTGGAATTTTTCGTGAAGCACTCAACTGTAAGTTAACCAAAGAACAGCCTTGGATTATAAAGAATAAATAAAAAAGAATTAGACTGTTTTTACTCATAATTTTACGCAAATATTTTCTTCGATTCCAAATGACAACGTTTTCGAACTATCACCAGCTAATAATGAAGCAGGTGAACATGAAAACACCTGCTTCAAATGAAAAAGGAAACTTATTTCAATATGATTTTATAACTAAAAGAATCTTCCTTGCATTTTGCTAATATTATGTAAATACCTTTATTTAGGTGAGACAAGTCTAGCTTTTCACTTTTACCTTGAATATTTTTGTGAATAATTCTCTTTCCTTTTGTATCATATATTTCAATTTGCAATTCTTTGTCAGAATTTTGAAGTCTGATTTCGATTATTCCTTTGGTTGGATTAGGAGAAATAGATAATACTTGATCAATAGGGTCACTAATTCCAGTAGTTATAATTGTAAGTGTTGACTCATCTGAAGTAATAATTCCACAGATTCCAGAAACAACACAACGATATTTTCCTTCATCTGAGAATTGTACATCCGAAAAGATGAGCGTATTTAGTGTTTCGCCTGTAAGATCTGTTCCATCTTTTTGCCATTGATATGAGTTTGCTCCTGATGCTAGGACTTTTAGAGTTACTTTTGAGTGTCTTGTGACTGTTGCGTTTTGAGGATGTTGACTTATCACAGGTTCACTGCCTAATGTTAGAATTCCTGGATCTGAAGTTACAGAATATGCACTATCACTGATGGTGCAGGTATAAGATCCTGAATTTGATGCATCTACTCCAATCAATGTCAGGAAACTATCTGTTGCTCCTGATACATCATTTCCATTGAACTTCCATTGGAAAGATAAGTTTTTTCCAATTGCTCCCACATTGAAAAAAGCACTACCATCTTCGCATACTACTTGATCTTGTGGGTGTTTTGTAATTATGACAGTTGCAGGAGGAGGTATTGCAAGTCTGGCAATAAAAAGATCTTGATCAGTTCCCGGAGCATTAAGCTGCGTTGAGCCAAAAGTAGCCTGAGTTGTAAAATAACCTGTAGCATAAGCAGAACTATTATCTTTCGTAATGGCCAAACCAAAATCGAAACTGCTACCACCTGCATTTTTTGCCCACAACAGTGTTCCAGATGCATCGTATTCTGCCACAAAAATGTCTTTACCTCCATAACCAGTAAAGTTCTTTGATCCAATATTCATTTGCCCATCAAAAAAGCCTGTCAATACAATTCCACTTTTGCTATCAGCAAATATTCCAGTTCCCTGGTCATATAGGGCTCCGCCTGCTTTAACTGCCCAATGACACACACCAAAGGAGTCATATTTGACAATAAATGCATCGGTTTTTCCAGAACTAGTAAGTTGTGTATTATCGAAACTTATTGTTTCTCCAAAGCAACCAGTCAAATAGGTGTTTCCTAAATCATCGGAGGAAATGCCGTTAGGATAATTGCCGTAATCCCCAAGACCAGATTTGGCCCATTTGAAATCTCCTTTTGGTGAAAGAACTGCATTGAAGATATCATAGGAATTTTTTCCAATAACGTATTTATCATCAAAATAGCAGCTGTCATTAAATTGTCCACAAATAAATATTAAATTTGCATTTGCGGTAATTCCTTTTGGGAAGTCACCTCCTTTTCC
Source organism: Bacteroidota bacterium (assembly GCA_018698135.1). Taxonomy (NCBI): domain Bacteria; kingdom Pseudomonadati; phylum Bacteroidota; species Bacteroidota bacterium. Next base: position 6,245 of record JABINZ010000245.1, on the reverse strand, counting down.
TCCTGCTGATTTAAGCCAAACAAGATTTCCTGAAGTATCTAACTTTTGAATATATATGTCACATAAACCAACAGCCTTTATTGAATCAAACTCTGCATAAAATGTTTCCCAATAGGTGCCACCTGTATAAATTGAATAACCTTCAACAGTAATTCCACAGGACATGTCCTGTCGTTTACTTCCAGATGTATTCACCCAAAGGACATTACCAGAAGGATCTAGTTTAATCGTATAAATGTCTGAACTTCCTTTTGAAAAATAATTTTTGTAACCCACAACCAGTGTGTTTGAATAAGTTCCTGTTACATAAATGTTTTGATCATTGTCCAATGCCAGTCCATTAATGTCTTCAGAAGATGTTCCTCCAAAAGAAATTGCCCATATAGCCTTCCCATATTCATCATATTTTGCAATAAAAACATCATGATAGCCACCTGATGATGTCAAGGTATACGTTCCGAATTGAGCTGGACCTTTGAATAATCCGGCAACAATAATGTTTCCATCATTATCAGTTGCAATTTGTTTTCCTTGATCGAAATCGCTACCTCCAGCATTTTTTGCCCAAACCCAATCTACATCCTGAGCAAGTGAATAAAGTGATGTTGAACATATTAAAAATAGAAGAAGAGTAATTGAGTTAATTGTTTTCATAGTCTTATAGTTTTAGTAATTGGTTTAAACATTTACTGCAACAATTAAGGTTAGTTTGTAGGTGTATTTATTTAATTGAAACCAATGTTTCGTATATGTCCCCATTGTTAAATATTCTAATTATGTATAGCCCTTTTGCTAAATTTTTTAATGCAATTTTCACTTCTTTATTCTCTCTATTTATTGAATAATTGCTTTTATCAATTAATTGTCCACTGGTATTATAAAGACTTATTTCAACATCCTTGCTGTTTTTCTCTGGGATAGAAATATGGAAGAAACCATTTGATGGGTTTGGAAACAATTCAACTTTCTTCATATTATGATTATGCTCTCGACTTGAACTTATAAAAGAATCGTAAAATGTCTTTATGTATTCAACGTCTTTATCAAGAAGAACTGTGGAAGCAAGAAACTCATTGTTTGAAGGCTCTGAAAACACATAAGCAATATCTAAAATGATTTCACCATTTTTATATAGGTCAAATGGCCCCGTAGAGCCCAAGCACCTTCTGTCACCTGGGGTGTTATTTGCACTTATTTCTGACCATGAGTCTCCGGATAATGTTGGATGGTGAGGATACAAAAATTTTGTAACCGATTTTTGCCAATAATCATCATATCCATTTCCTCCATAATTTATTGAAGTTCCATCACTCCATAATCCGTTCAGATTATTGTAAAATCCAAGCGGAGTTGTCGGGTTTAACAAATTCTGGTTATTATTATCGTAAAAACCAATAAATGATTTCAGCTCATTATTTAAAAACACAACTCCCAAAGAAGGAGGCTTATTACCATATCCACGATTCCCTTCGTCAATTGAGTCTCCGTTATATGCATAGTAATAGCTTTTAGCAGAATCGCATCCGATGAAATCGTCCAGATAATTGCCCAGGTCAAAATCAGTAAAAACACCAGAATAGAGGTTGAAATAGTTGTTTTCCGACCGATTGATTATTTTATATCTAACAAAAAATGTATTGTTTAAAATCCTGTCATCGGGTTTATTAAAGGCATAGGCCAATCCATGTATTTCAATTTTAAGTTTCTCTCCTTTTGATTCTCCATGTTCATGTCTATCATCGTTGAAAATAAAGAAAATTGCCTGATCTCCCAATATTGCAGGATAGTCTCCTTTATATGGATCATATTTGTTATCCTTATCAACGTCTATAAATGGCGCTAAAAATTCGGCTTCACCATTTGTCAAATCTCCATGAGCAGGCCAGTCAATAATGTTTTGAGAGGGAATTCCTGTTTGCAGAAATTGGTTTATATCAGATCGATCAATTTTGTAAACTCTTCGGTACTTAATCACATATGATGGTAGGTATGCATTGGCTACTGGACCTTCCCAAAAATCTGCGGCCATGCACCTATAAGCCTGTGCTGCAATATGTAACTGGTCCTGGTCATCTACTCCCCCTACCCACAAACTTGACGTATATGCTGGCGTTTTACCGCTATTAATCGGTACTTCAAACTGAGATTTTTGATTGATATAATCATTAAAGAAATCGCCAGATGAATTAATGCGTACAGAAAGATTATTAATGTTTAGTTCATCATAAACTTGAGCACATGATATTTTTGATATAAGTGTGAGTAAAAACAGCATATATAAACTGACCAGATTTCTATTTAATCTCATAATAGTTGTTTTAATAAAAGGAGAAATTGAATTATTGAATTACTACTGAGAAGAATTTTATGGAGTTTTCTGAAGCTGCTTTTATTAAGTATGTACCTTTTGAAAAGCTACCCAGATCAATTTCCAGATAGTTTGAATTTTTTCTGATGGGAGCTTTAATAAATCGACCATAGATGTCCCAAATTTCTATCTGAATGTCAGCAGAACTTATTGCATTGACTTCTATTGTGAATTTTCCACGTGATGGATTTGGGTATATATTGAGTGTAAATTCGCTATTTATATTTGACAAACCCGATCCTGTATTAACAATTAATTCAGCTTTATCACTTTCAACTTGGCCCCAGGCATTTTTAACAATACAGCTGTATTTTCCAGCATCTTCTATTTTTCCAGCAGCAATTTGATAATTGTTTAGGCTTGCAAACTTGATATCCACTCCGTCTTTTTGCCATTGATATGTCAGGCTTTCACCTTCTGCCTCGATTTCGAATTTGACAAATTCTCCCTCCTTAATCGTGGCACTCTGAGGTTGTGAAGTTATGTTAATGCTTGTATCGATTTTGTCCTGATAAACATATAATCCAAAACGACTCCCTAGCCAAACCTTATCATTATTATCAATTTTAAGGGTTATAATAGAATGTTCAGGTAATATGGAGTTCGTTGAACTATATTCTGTAATTGTACTGCCATCAATTTTTAGAATTTTGGCAGATTGAGCAATCCAAATACTTCCCTTGCTGTCGACATCAATAGCTGCTGCTAATACATCAAACAATGCATTTTGATAGATCGACCAATTGTTATCTTTCATGGCAACTACATATCCTCCAGCGCAAACCATCCACAAGGAATCGTGCTGATCCAAGCAGGAAACATAAACTTTGCTGTTGGGAAGCTGTGAATTTGAACTGTTCAATGTGGACCAGTTTGATCCATCAAAATGAATTAAACCAGAATCATTGGTGCCAAAATAAATATCCTGACCTGTACCATTAATGCAAGTAATCTTATTGTCTGGATTTCCTGTATTGGCATTGTTGTATGTCGTCCAACTGGTTCCGTCATATTTTAACAAGGTTCCAGAAAAGAAGGGATTTGCCCATTTGTTATCATTCTCATCTATATATAATGGGCTTGAATACCATCCTAAGTCGGAGTTTTTGATATCTGTCCAGCTTGTGCCATCGAATTTCGATAATTCAGAATTTGAGTTTAATGTCCAGATATTGCCGTTTACGTCCACCTTAATATCATAAACCCATTTGTTGGAGTTATGGTTAATGAAGTTGACTCCATCAAACATGAATAAGTGGGCCGTTTGATTGGTTACACTAGTACCTCCCCATAGATTTCCATTATGGTCGAATTCCAGATAGAATACTTTGTCGAACGGAATAGACGAATTTGTTGCATCATAATAAGTCCATCCTTCTGTTTGAGCGAATGAAGCGAGCGCAAAAATGATAAGAGATAGTTGTATCCAAAGCCTTTTCATGATCATATTTTTAATTAGCAAACTGATGCCAAAAATATCATGAGACGGGATGTGTTTCAATCAGGAAAAAACGCCATAATGGAGTGGGTAATTTTACGTATAGTATTATAATTCAATAATTCCATGCTTAATAGCATACTTCACCAGATCTACTTTTGTTTTGAGTTCAAGCTTTTCCATGATGTTATTTTTGTGAGACTCAACTGTACGCACGCTAATGAAAAGCTTGGATGCAATTTCTTTATAGCTTAAACCATCTGCAAACCAACGTACAATTTCTTTTTCACGTTCTGAGAGTTCCGCAATTCGTTCAACAGTGTGCTTGCGTCCGGCTTCAGCGAACTTTTTATAATTTCTGAAAATCATAGTTGAAATAGCATCGCTGTAGAAATCTTTGCCTTCACTTACTTGATGAATGGCTGTAACCAATTCATCTTTATTAACATTTTTAGGTAAGTAACCATTAATTCCAGCTTGTATGGCATTAAAAACAGAATCTTCATCTAAATTGGAACTGAGAATAATAATTTTTATCTCAGGATAAGTGTGGTTTAATTCTTTGGCCACCTCTAATCCTGACATTCCAGGCATTATAATATCCAGTAATAATAAATCAGGGGTTTTTTCTTTCAGCAAAGCAAAGAGTTCGTCACTATTTGCAGCTTCTCCAATTACTTCAATGTTCTCTTCAATCATAAGTAATGCATTGATTCCATCACGTACAATATCATGATCGTCTACAAGAATTACTTTAATTATATCATCCATAATTCTGATTTTAAACTTTTTTTGCTGGAATTGAAAAGCTGAAAGAACTTCCTTTGCCCAATTCACTTTCAATAAATATCTGCCCTCCCATTTTTTCAACAAATTCTTTGGTGATAACCAAGCCTAATCCTGAACCTTTGTCTTTTCCAGAGCCAATTTCTTTATGATTTACATCAATGCGAAATAGTTTTTCAACATCACTTTTGCTGAGTCCAATTCCATGATCAATTACTGAAATGAATACCATTTCATTTTGCAATTCTGCTTTCAGTTCGATATTAGAATCTTCGGGACTAAACTTAACGGCATTATTGGTCAGGTTTCTAATCACCGTTCTTAACATATTTTCATCTGCAAAAGCTTCAAGATTATCAGATATCTCACAACTGAAGGTAATCTTTTTTCTTTCTGCGTTTAGCCTCAACTCCTTAATGGTGTTCTCACAAACTGACTTAACAGATAAAACAAAAGGGTTATAATCAACCCCTTGCAACTGACTTGATGACCATGTGAGCAAATTTTCGAGAACTCCATAAAGAGTGTTTGATGCTGTATTGATGCGTAGAATCAGGTGGTGTTTTTTTTCTTCAGCAATGGTTTTAAAATTCTCTGCCAATACGGACGAGATATTTTGGAAAGCGGTCAGCTGGTTTTTCAGGTCATGCGAAACAATGGCAAAAAACTTATCTTTTGTATTGTTTGCATTCTGGAGTTCAACATTTTTTTGTTCTAAAAGCGTATTTGTTCTTTTCTTTAAAGTGTATCGACTAAAAAATAATATGGCAAGCAGAAGCACTAAGAATGAAATCAAAATAGAAAAATTTCGTTGTGTTAAGCTCTTTCTAGCCCTGAGTTCCTGTATTTCTTTTTCTGCCTGTATTTGAGCAGTTTCAATTTCTATCTGATAGTCGGTTATCTTATTTTTTGTCTTCTCAGCATAAATACTATCTTTTGTTTCTGTATAGGCTTTATGGTAGAAATATGCTTTTTCATAATTATTAAAAAGAATATAATAGTCGGAATACAGTTTGTTATAGGAAAGCATTAAATCCATATCATGAATCTCTTTTGCAATACTATATCCTTCTTCTAAATAATAGAAAGTGCTATCAAGGTCTCTGTTTTTAAAATGCACATTTGCAAGTGTAATCAACGCTTTTGCAATGCCATTCTTATCTTTAAACTTTCTGAAAAAGCGAAGGGATTTTAAACAATAATAAATAGCAGAATCCTTCATTCCCATTCTGTTGTATACAGAACCGATATTCCCAATTGCATATGCTCCTGACCACAAATCACCAACACTTTCAGACAGGTAAGTTGATTTAAAATAATATACCAAAGCCAAACTATCTTTGTGCTGTTTATCGTAAATAGAGCCAATATTATTTAATGAACTTTGATGATATCTATCGTTTTTTTGTTCAATAAATAATCCCAATGCCGTAAATCCTTCGCTTAGCGCTTTTTCATCATTATTTAAGTTATCATAAATCGATGAATTGATGTAATGCGCAGTTGCTATACCCTCTGAGTCATTGATTTTTTCACATATTTTTTGAGATTGGATGTTATAATCCAAAGCTTTTTCATATAATCCCATCGTAACATAAATCATACTCAGGTTACTAAGGATTGCTGCTTCATTTTTTTGATCCCCAATTTTTT
>JABINZ010000244.1 GCA_018698135.1 Bacteroidota bacterium | reverse complement strand
TGGATATGCAGTTAAGCGGGAAAGATGATAAGAGTGAACAGCAATTGGATTTAACTGAATCGTTTGATAATTTAAAAAGCAACATAGGGCAATGGATGCACAAATATGTACTTTTTGCTCCTGTTGATGGAACTATTTCGATGACTAAATTTTGGAGCGAAAATCAGAATGTAACAGATGGAGAGGCAGTTTTTGCTATTATTCCTGAAGAGTCATCTGAAGTTATTGCAAAATGCAATTTACCAATAAGAGGTTCTGGGAAAGTGAAAGAAGGACAGAAAGTAAATATCAAGTTTGACAATTTTCCCTTTATGGAATATGGTATTGTAAATGGGCAAGTTAAATCGATATCACTTGTTCCGACTGATAATTATTTTTTGGTTCAAGTTTCACTTCCTGAAGGATTAAAGACATCATATCATAAAGAATTGCAATTTAGCCAAGAGATGACCGGTGTTGCTGAAATTATTACTGAGGAAATAAGATTGTTCAACCGATTGTTCAATCCTCTCAAGTCTTTTATGCATGAGCGATTAAGCAATAAGAGTTAATTACCGATAGCGATTAAACAAACTTCTGTTTTTTGTCCCCTTAAATAGTGCCAACACTTTGGAATAGTCGTTTTTATATATTTTAAAGTTTAATCGATGACCATTTGCACAGCTACATAAAACACATCTTTCTGTTGTACGACCATCAAAAGAGGGAAATAGGCATTTGATACTTATTCCTTTTGATTCAAAATATGCTTGAAAACTACTATCTTTTTTTGAATTTACCTTTGACAGGAAATAATCGGCACAGTCAGTGCAATCATAGTACGCCCAAATAAAACTATCATTCTCAACAATTACACCTATTATATAATTGTCGATTTCTGGGTGAAAATTAAACACATCACCATCTTTTACTACAATATTCTGCCCATATACAGAACTTGAAATGATAAATAGTAATATGAATATAATGTGTTTACGAATAGCGATTAATTTAAGTTTTATGCATAATGAAGGTATTTATATACCAAATCCATTATTTCATTATTTTTCCCGTAAAGATTCTCACTCAAATCAGCATCATTGTATTTCTTCAACTCTGCAGCAATCGACTCAATGTTTCTTTGTGTAAATACATCTTTTGCAGTAAATGCAGTAGCTAATTCCATCAATTTATCTGCAGATTCTGAACAACTGGCTGGTAATTGTTTTAATTTTCGACATACAGCTTTGTTTTTCTCATCAAAAATATTCACTCCGACATACAGTTTTTCTGCAACATCAAGTGCGTCTGGCATTTCAAAACCATAACGAGTTGCTACTGCAAGTCCTGCCATTAATAAATAAATATCAGCTGATCCATCAGGACACCTGAATTCAACAGTTTGTTTAGAAGAAAAATCTCTATCTACTACTTCTTCTAATGGATTCACTTTACTGATCATTTCAGACGCATTACCAAGCCAGCCAAGAGGTACTCTTACAAGAACAGATCTGTTTCTATCGCCCCAGCAAATATTGGTTGGAGCCTCCTGATGTGGAACTAAGCGCAAATATGATGTTGGAATTGTATTTCCAAATGCTGTTAATGCAGAAGACAAGGTAAGTATTCCGGCAATCATTTTTTTTGCGTGATCGCTGAGTATACCATTTTCAACCATTACGCTTTCACCATCTTTTTTCAATCTGCAATGTATATGTAAACCGCTACCTGCTTTCCCAACTGTAATTTTGGGTGCAAAACTTATGGTAACACCATATTTCGATCCCAGCATTCTAAGAATGTACTTAGCCAGTATTAGTGAATTAGCTGCATCTTCCATGTTTGTTGGTTGAAATTCTAATTCATACTGTTCGAATTCAAGTTCCCCTTGTTTGAAATTTCCAACTTCAGAATGTGCATATTTTAATTTCCCACCACATTCTGCAATAATTTGCATCGCTTCTTTGTAGATATAATCGAACTTGGTAAAAGGTGGAGACTCATGATAGGCACGCTGATCGTTTGCAGGATATAGTTCTTGCTTTTCAGCAATTACATAAAATTCCAATTCACCCATTACTTCGAGTTCCAATCCAGTAGCTTTTAGTAATTCATCATGTGCCTTTTTCATGATGTTAAATGGAGAGTTTACTAATGGTTTACCATCACTTGTATAAAATCTACAGATGATATCCAGGGTTTCAGCCTCTTCAAAGGGATTAACAAAAGCAGTTTTGAATTGTGGAATGACATATAAATCACTCGATCCTGCTTCAACATAGTTAAACAAACTTGATCCGTCTGCTCGTTCACCAGATGAAAGAATAGTGTCTAATTGTTCCTGACTATTGATAACAAATGAAAGTGTTTTTAGTCGTCCATCTCCAGCGACATATCTAAAATTCAGCATGCTGAATTCATTCTCAATAAAAAATCGTATAATATCTGATTTTGTAAATTGACTTTTGGGCTTAGAAAGATAAGCTTCTATTTTATTCTGAAACATGTTTGTAGAATTATTTAAGTGTGTTATTTTGATTTTTTTACCTGATCAAGTTTGCCTTTTTCTTTTTTAAGGACTTCTTTTGCAACCTGAACTTCATTTTTTTTGTCTTCCTGTTCAATAATATTAATTTCTATATCGTCTTCAGCTTTTTGTATATCTTTTTTCCAGCCAGCAATTTCGCTTTCCAGCTTTTCTTTGGTATCCTTCAGTTTTGCCAGATCACTTTCTTTTTTACTTAATTCTTGTTTGGCCATTTTTACTAAATTATCAAGTGACTGTATGCTTGTGGCTTTAGCAAATTCAGAAAGAAAATCAGCAAAAACCTTATATTTAGCAGGATGTTCATTAAAACTCAGATAATTACCTCCTAAATAAACACATACGTTTAGCTGATATACATCTTTTTCCAGAGATTTTAAACTGGAAAAACAATTAAAAGGCAAATCACTCAAATCTTTAAGTAAAACATTATTGGCTACTATTTCTTTGCCGATATCCACTTTTGCATCATTTTTCTTCAATATATTTTTCCAATCTTTAATGATGTCTTTTTCATTGGATTCATAAATCTTTACACTTAGAGTGTTGTTAAGTCCACCACCAAGAACCATTTTTGATTCGCTTACAGTAAAATCATAATCTTGAGCCAAAAGGCTGAATGAAAAAAGCTGAATAATAAGTATTGATATAATATATTTCATGATATTCTTTTTATGACTTCTGCAAGCCTTTGTTTATAAATGTTCTAATGAATTTCAGGTCAAAAATAGTAAAAATCCCGATTATAATAGATGATTGAAATTTTAGCTTCAAACTTTGTTGAATTATTTACAAAAAAAGATCATTGTTTGAAATTTTAAACTATTTTTAGCCCTTTATTGAAATACATCTTAACGATTTTAAAATTTATTATTAGCGGATTTGTGTCTT
>JABINZ010000243.1 GCA_018698135.1 Bacteroidota bacterium | reverse complement strand
ATTCTGGTACGTTTTGAAACAAACAAAACTCATTGGAAAGCATTGCATCTATTGGCTTTTACAGTAATTTTATTGCGTCAACTTTGAACAACTTCAATTAGAAAAGCAGCAAAGACTTGAATCTTAGATTTCTTTCTTTTTAGTTTTATATAGAAACCATAATCCTTTAATTGAGTACTATCTATATTATTTTCTGAAATTATTTCTTTTATTATTTGCTGTTTAACTGATTCTTCTGAGAAGTATTCTTCGTTAACATCAAATGACACAATGTATTCTGTTGTTTTTGTATTTCTGGCTAGGAACCAAAATGGATTCCCTTCAGCTTTTGCAATTCGTTTAGCCAGATCTTTAGCAAAAAATGATTTATTGTGCCTCCTTTGTATAGATTCTGTTACATTATTATAAGCCATATAAATCACTTGCTTTTTGGCACATTGCTTTAATATTCGATCTTGTTTTTTAAGGATTTTATTCTCTGATTCAATATACTCAATGAATTGATTCTCAATATTTTTTCTTGATTGACCAATACTTATTTTTTTATATGTTTTTGACTTTTTCTCGCTTAATGTTTTGGTAGATTTCTCTTTCTTTTCTGCTAAATAGTTTGCCCAATAGTTTGATTTTGATAATGGATATCCAAATAAACTGGTTCCATAAACCCTGCTGTCAGATATTATAAAAGCAGCACCATGTAACTCATGACTTTTCGAAAGCATATTTCTATTGTGTCCGGGAGAGTTTTTCCATTGATTAAAAGAGGATTCTGCAATATTATGGGCTTTTTCGAGCTTACTTGATCCGTAACAACTGTAATTGTAAAGTGCATTTTCTCCACTCCAGTATAATCTAATTTCTTCCTGTGCATATTTTAATCTGTCACCAGGATCCTCTCCGGAAAAATACTTTTCATCAGTTGTTTCAGAGTGGCTTAACTCTTTGTGGTAACTCATGTAAATGTTATGATTACGGCAGGTTAACCACAATGTCTCATTCCATCCAAGTGTATCCAGGTTATTGCTTGCTCTGTATTCATTCAGGAGTTTGTGGAATTCAAAAGCTGCCAATCGCTCCAGATTCAGAATGGAATCCTGAGAATATTTCTGGATAAGTTTTTCTAATTCTATTTCTGTATAAATCTCAGCTTCCTGAGAATAGGCATGACTGATAAATAATAAACCAATTACGAATACAAAAAGGCTCAAAAAACTTAGTCGATATGAATTTATTATGATGGCTGACATTAATCGCTACAATTGATTTTAGGTATAAACAGATATAGCTCTATACCTTAAAACGTAGAATAGTAAAGTAAATTGGGACGAGAAGTTATAACCTAAATAGTTTTTATTTTGATTCTTTCAGAGGACCTTGAATGGTTAAAAAATCATAAAACTCTTTCAGCTCAAACTTTGAAATACCATCAAGTTTATGCCATCGAATACCTTGAACAGCTCCCTCCAGTGCGTATAGCATATTAATACAGGCTTCCTTATCAAATTGCCTGATTCTGAAAAATGCTTCTTTTGCTCCTACTGAATACAACTCTTGAGTATTGTTAATCCCGGCCTGCTTTAGTTTTGAAGCCAGTACTTGTGAAATGTTTGGCAGCTCAATTAAGTATTGATGATCCATCTGCTTGAATTATTCTTTGAGCAATAGTTTGCTAACCTCTTTCATCTTTTCGTTGGGAATGGTAACTGACAAAGTGTAATGGGCTATTTTCCAATGTTTTTTCTCTTTTACCAAAACGCCAGTGCCAATCCAGCAACCTGATTTTGTATAAAGCAACTCATCAAACCAAGCCATTTGTTTGCTGCTATGAACATAGATATTTCTGGAGTTTGCCTTTAACGACCAAGCTTTACCTCGATCAAAAAAGGGCTTTGCCCAAGCCTGAAATTCTGATTTTGTCCAGTTTTCTGAAGAATCAGTTCCGATGAATATGCCATCATCAGCAATCAGTTTAAAATAAGCATCTTCATTTGCCTCAGCAGCAGCCTTGTGCCAGTGATCAATAAGCTGCGAAAGTTCAGTTTGGAGGTTATTCTGACCAAAGAGAATGATTGGTGAAAGTGTCAATACAACTAAGATGAGTTTCTTCATATGAGTATTATTTCAGCAATTATACAATTTTACACTTTTTCAGTTTTACACTTTTTCAATTTAACAGTTTTTCAATTTAACAGTTTTTCAATTTAACAGTTTTTCAATTTAACAGTTTTTCAATTT
>JABINZ010000242.1 GCA_018698135.1 Bacteroidota bacterium | reverse complement strand
ATGAAGGGCACGATGGGCACGCAGGACTTGCCGAGCTCGCAGTCCAGGATCGCCAATCCAACGAAGAATCCAAAGGAAATGAAGGAATTAGTGGACAGAATGATACCCATCATGCCGTTGACGTTAATTAAAGAACGGAAATGAATGGTAAAGACAGGATTCTGATGTTAATGACGTTCCAAAACGTGAATTAAGGTTTTTAAACGCTTTACCAACGTTATTCAAAACAGTGCTATATTATATATGATGATTGTTTAAAATCAAAAGATCATGAGTAACAATTGCTGCTTTTTCACCCAGCCAGCCAACGCATTCTTCGAAGTCTTCGAAGCCAGCGAATTCTGTTGATGCAGTTTAGCGGTAGTTGATGAAGCAATTGATGCCCATCATTCCAATAACATGAATTTAAAGAACGGTACTGAACGGCCTCAACAGGAATTTGATGCTGATGACAGGTATTTACTTATAATATCAGGGCTTTCATATGAAAAACAACTCTCAAAGACATGCAATGACGTTCCTATACATGAAATAACGTTTTTAAACGCTTTACTTACGTCATTCAACACAATGCTATCTTAGATATATTTATTCTATTAATTTTAAAGATTAGATCAAAAGCTTATTTCTGATGTTAGGTTTGAGCTAATCATTTATTAAAATTGATTTACTATAAAATACAATGAATACGTTATTGAAATATAATTTTTAAATTAGATGCATCGTTATAAGATAACTACGTAAATGAATTACCTCAAAACTGCTTGAATTAAACCTGGGATAAAAATATAAATTTTAAAGATTCAAGCGTTAAATTGTGATTTAGGGGGCGAAGCTATGTTAGAATAAGTTTTTCAAATGATCTTGCCTGTTAATAATCAGTATTTTTTCATCTTCAAGCACTAAATATCCGTAATCGTAGCAATACACATAAGTGTTTCCATTTTTGGTTGTACGATGGTCGGTGTAAAAATCAAAATTGAAATCGAGATCTGACAGAAATGATTTAGCCACTGTGGTTTTCCCTTTTGGACTCACATATTTTAAAATCGACCTGTTTTTTCTCAGAATTTTGTTCAGCGAACGAATGAAATCTTCATCTTTATTTTTAACGGAGTTATGAAAGGCTGTTCGACAATCGGTACTGCAAAAAAGCTTGTCAGCTCGTCCTTTAAAGGATTTGTTGCAAAACTTGCATACTTTCTGATCTGATATTTCCATTTATTATGCGTTTATACACGTTTTTACACATCTAATATAAGGGTTTTGGTTGAATGTTCATTTAGTTTTACACAAAATTTAAAAAAAACGAATATGAACTCAACTCTTCTTTATCTTAACAAAGCCATGATAAATGGTCATGAGATGATCCGTTTATTATTCAAGCAGAACGATCAGATCATATCTCTTATTAACAGAAATGACTGGATTTTCTTTGATTATGAATTAAAGTCATGGGTTACCAAGTATTCAGACCAGAACATCAATATTTTGAAGGAATTGTTTGAAGGAATAGCCACTGTAAATACCTATTATTTACATGTTAATCCTGAAATAAAGGCCAACGATATTGTGTTGAATAAAACCATTTTATTTAATCATGTATTGGAACAAAATGAATTTAAAGGAAGTTTGCTTTTGGTTCCTGTTCAATCAAATAGCAGGGATGTAATATTGATTCGCTACCAATACAATCCGGATCTTGATGAGCGGTTGAAACACTATAATTATTGCTATTGGGACAATAAACTTGAAGGATTTTGTTTTGAGGCAAGCACATCAAAGCTAAAGTGGTTTATCCAAAAATTTTCGAATTCTTATAAAATACATATTCACCAGCAATTGACTATTATTGATACTGAAATCAGGAAGCAATTACTTGAGCAGCGATATAAAAAAACAGCAAATTTCAAGAGTGTTCCATCCGAGTTTTTGCAGATTTTATTGCAGCGCAATTATAGCTGGCAAACCGTGGTAAGTTATCATAGCAATCTTTTAAAGTTTTTAAATGCATTTAAAAATCGATCGATGAATCAAATCAACGATTTTGATGTAGGAATTATCAATAACTATCATCATGGGATGATTCAAATGAATGTGTATTGTTCGTTAAGGCACATAGTTTACACAAGTTAAAGATTAGACTTTACACTAAATTAGTTTCTAACCTTACTGATTGTTCCTTAGTTCTTAATTCATTT
>JABINZ010000241.1 GCA_018698135.1 Bacteroidota bacterium | reverse complement strand
GTAGCGAGTGACGAGCAACTAGTGATTAGAGTATTTCGATTTCTTCTATTTCTTCATACTCATCAAAATTGTCTGAAGAATTTGCATACTCAATTTGCATAGATTGATAATTTCCATCAGTCAATTCTGGTAAATTGGGATTGTAGTTTTGGGCTCTCAGCAATTGTCTGGCAGTAGCGAGGTTGTCTCCCAATCCTTTGAATCCGGATAAGATATCCTTCTTGATAAGAACTTTTACAGAAGAAGCAACACCAGAAGCACCTACGCCAGAGGCAACCAATTTCATATTGGCATCTTTGAGCAGGAGTGCTCCACCAATACCAGCACTAAGCTGAACAATGGGTTTTGCTAAAGCTTTTACATCAAAGCTTGTTTTGTTTGGATCGACCTTGAGGGCTTTGTCGATTGCTTTTCCGGCAATGGAGCCTCCGGCCATGCCCAGTACAATCAATGCCGGGCCTTTTAGTTCTTTCAGAACTTGATTGGTTGTTATTTTTTTTCCTTTTGTCATGTTAACAATTTATGGGGTTGAAAATGGTTTAGCCGATTTTAATGGATTTAAGTTTGTCGGATTTTGTTTGTTTTCCTTTTTTAGTAGAAGCCTTTTTGGTTCCTGCCAATGCTTTGGTATTTTGCTTTTTCGACTTGTCGCCTGATAAAAGTAAATAGCCAATTCCGCCAATAGCTGCAAGTCCTCCTACCACTACCATGGGATTCTTTTTTAAAAAGTTTACTGCGGAGTTGTTAGGAGTATCTTTTTGAGCTTCCGCTTTGTCACCATTTGGAATATCAAAATCAGCATAGTCTTCATTTGCTTGTTGGCTGGATAGTTTTTGGACTACTTGCTCATTAACATCAATTTTTTCTGAGACATCTTTACTAAGTAAGCCCGAATCTTTCAGGATTTTAATAGTAGCAACAATAACAGGTGTTGCAGCGGTAATCATAGCAGCAGCTGCTGTTGCCGAAATTGGTTCACCCAAGGATCCTAATTCACCCACATCGGCTTTCTTGCCAGCCCGACCATTGATTATGGCTTTTTTGAGATTTTCCCTTTTTCCCTGAAGTTTATCAGCAAAAAGTCTCTCGACTCGTTCCAATGCTTTTTTTGCCTGATTCCATCGGCCTTCACTGATGCCTTTATTAATAGCTTCTTCTTTAGAAAAATATGCCCAAATAAGCTTTGAGGCCATTTTTTTGAGATTGATTTTCATGGCAATAAGAAAACCACCTCTGGCAGCTGCGGTAACAGGATTGTATCGAATTACACCTTTAACCACTTTTTTTAATCCTTTTTTGATGTTTCCTGATGAACTTTTTAAGTTTTTAAAGAACTTTTTAGGGGGTGCTTTTTTCTTGGCTTTTTTTCGAATAATTCTTCCCAACAATTCTTCATCGAGATCATCTTCGTAACCATCCAATCCATGCATAAGATTGAATTCATCTTCGCTTTGGGCAAGGATGGCCAATGCTTTATCCCTGTTTGGTGTATGCCAGTATTTAATGGCATAATCCAACATTTCTGCAAACCCATGTGGATCTTCAAAGAATGATACAGTATCCGGATTTTGAATAATGGTATTTCTTGTTTTAACAAGATAGCTGAATAAGGCCTCAGAATCTTGTTGTTCGTTGGTATTGCCTAATTCCAATCCTTCTAGATCAGTTGACATAATGGTATCATAAAGGTCGTTTCCTGTTGGACCGCTCAGGACAGCTACATTGATTCCGTCTAAATTCATAGTAAAATCTTTTTTTTCGGTGAATGGTTTTTCATAATTGGCTTTGGATAATACGGGGTCGATGATGTAAGTTGAACTTCCTGTTGGAACGACAACATAAACATGCTGAAACACATCTTTTCCATACTTGGTGATCCTGAATGAATGAGGGATTTTCAGGTTTGTAAGGATGGAAGAAGCAAATATGGAAAAGCAATCACAGTCAATGCCTGTATGTCGTTCATACCAGCTTCTTGCTGGTCGTCTTAATTGTTCCAATCCTTTTTCATCGAGTCTGTATTGTATATGGTGGTAAAGGAAATCCCAGATTTTTTTTGAGGTTGCTTGGGGACTATTGCCTCTTAATAGTTTGGCTATTTGTTTGGTATCATCCAGGTATTTCCATACCACTTTTTTCATCAGGTTTACAGTTTGATCAACTTCTCCATCTTCTATGATGACGCGATCTCTTTTATCTGGCTTAGTGAATAACTTATCGTATTCTTTCCCGCTTCGGATAGAACGATAACCTGATGTGACATTTCCTATTTGAAGTAATTGACTCATCTAATATTTGATTTTTTCTACATTAGCATAGAAAAGCCCATTGGCATAATTGGTATATCGGACAGAGAGATCAAGTGTATTGATCATCTTTTTGTAATTGGTTATAATCCATGTCACTTTTTGAATCAAGGAGAGTTCAGTAGGTAAGCCATACTTCTTTGATAGGAGTGTATTGATAATAGTCATCCAGCCAAGTTTAAACTTGATAGTATCTAATGTCAGTTCCGATAATGGATTGATGCTGTATTCTTTTTGGCTGACCGGACTTTGCGCAATAACAGATTTGCCTGAAAGGATCTGCATATATGGTTGTGTAACTTTCAAGCTACCTCGGGTTGGATTTTGTAATTGCAGTTCAAATCCAACTTCCAATCCACCTGAAAAGGGATTTTTATCAGCGTTGATAACTCTTGGATTAAGGATATTGATTTTCAACTCTTCAGTGACATTGAAGGCTTGAACAGCTGAAAACAATTTGCTGATGCCGAAGATGCCCAATCCTGCAACGAATACTTTTCCAACGGCATTCATGATTTGCTCCTTTTTCTTTTGATAAATCCTCGGAGTTCATCAAATCCTAGTTTGATGGAATAACCAATGAAGGCAGATAAGGCTGCATAAAAAGCTACATCAATAATGTGTGGGATTGAAATACTACAAAGTGTAAAACCTGAGTTGATTGCTTTGGTAACTCCACCAATAACACCTGATGATGTAGTAATTACAGAGGTCTGAAAGGAATGTAAAGGCATTTATGTTTGCTTTTTTAGAATTTGAAGGCAAACATATTTTAATGCATAAAACTGCTGCTAATAAATGCATGTAGATGCAAATGATTAATAATAAGTGCTAGTAATTGCTATTGGTTAATTAGAAATATTTCCTTCAAATTGAGATTTCAGATTGGCCAAGGAGTAATTGCTTCTATAGTTAGTTTATAAGCTCCATTTTACAAAAAATGTATGGATTTAACATCGGCTACATGGAATAGAAATTTAATCGGATTAATCTAAAGATAATATTTAAATTAGTTGTGACGTTATAATACAACTACAAAAATAAATTACCTCAAAACTGCTTGATTTAAATCTGGGATACGATATAAACTTTAAAGATTCAAGCGTTTTTATGTGATTGAGCGGGCGAAGCTATAATTAAAACTGAAAAGCCAAACCTAAAACTGTCATAGGAGAAAGATTAAACTTGAGTAAAAATTACATCGTAAATCAGTAATATAAATTTCTTACAACAGATGTAAGAAATATGTAGATGTGGCCATGTGTTTTGCTGAATAATGAAAGACTTATTAAATAATAGTTATTGAGAATGATTATTTAGAAAATACGTGTAATTTTATGGTAATTATATTCATTCTCTTTTTTTATGCATTCAATGGATAAAATAAAAAATCATCTCGAACAAATCAAATTAAAACAATTTACTTACAAGGGATTTGCACACATACGTCTTGATTTTCCCTACAACCAGCAATTAATTGATTTGATTAAAACAATTAAGGAAGCACGATGGAGTCAGAGTTATCGATGCTGGCATTTAGCAGATAATCGTAGCAACAGGGATGCTGTCCTAAATACGTTTAAAGGTCTGACAGAGTTAGAGATAAGTGAATTTAAGGAAAATAAGGAACAAATTTCAAACAGATTGTCCCAAAACAACATACTTAAGGTGAGGGTAAATGAGGTCGAGAACAGGAATTATTTAGAATTTGACTATAATAAAAGTTGGATTGATCGGATAAAAAGTCTTCATGGAGCCTGGTATCATGCTGGTGCTAAAATGTGGTCGGTTTACGGAGGAGAATATAATCTGGAAGATTTAAAAAATGCATTTGCAGATGAAAAATGTACAATCATCATTGAAAATAGTGATTTTAGCATCAGACCTTCTAAAAAGAAAGTTGAAAAAGTTAATAAAGAAAATCTTGTTCCGTCAGAGTTTGGCAGACAATTACGTTTGTTAAATTTATCAAAAAACACCATTATTCAATACGAGTCGCTACTCAACTTTTTTCTTCACTTTTTACAATCTAGTGGTCATGATTTTAATTCAGATGAGATTCCTTTAGAATTAATAAAAACCTATTTGCACAATAAGGTTGAAAAAGAAGGATTTTCTAATTCTTACCACAGACAAATTATTACCACTTTACGAAAATATTATTTGTTCATTCACCGGATTGAGCTAGATAATTTTGATTTGCCACAACCCAGAAAAGAAAAAAACTTACCCAAAGTCATTTCAAAGGAGGCGGTTGCCCGAATGTTTAAGCAAATACATAATTTAAAGCATCAGATTATTATTGGTTTGTTATACGGATGTGGCTTAAGGTGTAATGAATTAATTGAGCTGGAGGTAAACAACATCGACTTTGATAGAAGGATGGTAAGAATAAAAGGAAAAGGGAAAAAGATTAGGGTTGTTCCAATTCCCATAAAGCTGATTCCTTTATTGCATGCGTATCTAAAAAGTTATTTGCCCAAAAAGTATTTGCTTAGCGGACAAAATTCAGAAAAGTATTCAGCCAAAAGTGTTCAAGAAGTAATAAAAAAAGCAGCCAAAGCAGCCAAAATAAAACAAACAGTAACGCCCCATGTTATGCGGCATTGTTTTGCTACTCATTTGCTTGAAGATGGTGTTGATTTGAGAGTTATACAAGAATTGTTGGGACACAGCAGCTCTAAAACAACAGAAATATATACATTTGTTAGTAGAAAGTCGATCATGAATATAAAAAGTCCATTTGATGACATATTATAAACAGCATAAAACATTCGCTTTATCATCTTATTTGGGTGTTATTGCGAAGTAAACATTCGTTAAAAACCTAGTTGGTGTTAATTAAAAGAATTTCAGGTGTTTATGAATGCGTTGGACGCACATTTTACTAAGTTTTCACCCTATTCAATGCGTGTTTTTTTACGTTATGAAAGGCAATTGGATGGAATATAAGGTTCAAAGATATTTAATG